>SKPJ01000128.1 GCA_007119595.1 Myxococcales bacterium | reverse complement strand
GAAGGTCTGTTCCTGTAAAACCCGAAGCAATTTGACCTGAATGGCTGGATCCAACTCCCCGACTTCATCCAGAAAGAGGGTTCCTCCATCGGCGATTTCGAATTGACCGCTTCGATCCGATGTGGCGCCGGTAAAGGCTCCTTTGACGTGGCCGAAGAGCTTGCTCTCCACCAGATTTTCCGGCATGGCTCCGCAATTGATGGCCACGAAGGGCTGGTCGCGACGCGGTGAAAAGCGATGGATTGCCCGGGCGACCAACTCCTTTCCCGTACCGCTTTCGCCGGTGATCAAGACCGTGGCGCTCGACGGTGCCGTCACAGCTACCATGCGGCAGATTTCTCGAACCTCCGGGCTATCGCCTACCATGCGCGACAGGGCGATGCGTTCCCCCGGTTGTGCAGGACCGGATTGGGCCTTGAGTTCTTGCCCGATGAGACGAATCAACTCCTGAAGTGGTGCATCGCGGGGCAAGAACGCCTCGACTCCCGCCTCCACGGCTCGCGCCAACGTATCCGGAGTGTAGCTATCCACCAGCAGCAAGCAGACCGCCGGGGAGGTCAATTTCGCATGGCGAACCCACTCCTGCCGATTCAGTTGTGGCAGAGCCTCGTCGAAGGCAATGACGTCGGGGGCCCAACCAGATACGACCTCGTCGATTCCGTCGAGCGTTTCCATCAACCGTGCCTCATAATCCTCCTCGCACAACCGAGAGACCATCTCTTTTCCCTCCGGGCGATCGGAGACCAGTAATATGCGTGCTTGTCGAGCCAGAGATTGGATCGACTTCTCCGTTGGTGTATCGGCGCTCCCGCCTGACATAAATGTCTCACTTGGTTTGGTGTGTCAGTGTATCGTACGCCCGTCGAGCGAGCATCTCAACAGAGTGGACATCCTTTCATAGAGCTCGGAGATCACGAAGGGTTTGCGAAAAAACTCCGCATTTCCCAATTGGAAAATGCGCTGTGGGAGAATGGGATCGGGCATCGCTGAGATCACGGCGATCGGGACGTCGCAGCCCGTGGTGCGCAGCCCTTCCAGAATCGATATCACGTCGATTCCCGGCATCATGATATCCGTGACGATACAGTCGTATTCCAAATCGAAGTCCACATCGGAGATCGCCGGCTCGATGCGTTCGAAGAATGCCGAGCCATCCTCGACTCCTTCGACGACCCAGCCATCGGACTCAAACCACTCCATGACACACGACAAGATGCCGCCGTTGTCCTCTACGACCAACAACTGTGGCGGACGCCCCAGCAACTTCTTCCATTCTTCGGTGGTGCACGGATTATAAGCGGTATTGGAACCTTGATCTCTTCTGCCAGTACATAACATGGGGAACTCCTGAAATTAGAGGGCATCCGCATGCCCTCCAGATTAGGCCCTGACCACTCAGTCCGTGATCATGGGTCTGCCGACTGACAGAAGAAAATATGCAAGGTTCGTTCCGCGCTTGTTGGCGAGAATTCAATGGGCGAGCCTGGCGTTCGTTCGCTAGAGACTGGTTGTCCAAAGCCTCATATGAACCGGGCTCATTTTTCCTCGGATTATCATTCTGACGAATCAGTAACCAGATCAAGAACTGCAAGATTTGCAGTTTCATCTCACCCTCCTGGCCCAGGGGCTGCAAACTTTGCACATTACAGTTATTCACAGTGAGGCCGGGGGTATCGTCGGACTGAACCACGCGATCACAGAGTTGACGAACGACACGTTTGAGTTTCATGACCACCCGTCGGAGGTGAGCAGGCCATTTTTCATGCAATGCGCCGGGGGGCGGTATCATTCTTGCTGGTCTTATGGCGAGTGATTCACCTGTATTTGCTTCTTGCGGACTGTGAGGTGCTGCCATGGATACGAAACCGACCAAACCGGTTCCGGTCTTTGATATCGTTACGATTGCTCTCGAAGACGCCGGTGATGAACGTCTGCTCGACGCCCTTCGACAACAAGAAATGGAGATTTTTCAGGGCTGTTCGCAGCTCATTATCATCGATTTGAGTCAATACACGGTGCATACCGCAACCCCACGGCATATTCAGGTCGCCGCCTCTTGGATTGCCCTGCAGGACCGACGATTGAACGGGCAATGCCCCGATGTGGCCCTGGTGGTCGACAAGGAATTGGTCCAGTGCGCATGGCGGTTGGTGGCCAAACAGGCCTGTATTGGAAAGGAAATCGCCATCTTTAGCAGTGTATCCCTCGCCTATCAGTGGGCCAGTGAGCGCCTGAATAAAAACGAGGACGGCGTGGAGTCAAAGCCCGATGAACGACGATCGGAGCCGATCTACTCTACTGCACAATAATTCGTAATTTCTGATTTGTGAGGTGCCAATGTCTATTTCGAATCCGTCGATGCCAACTGAGGATTTATCGCGCGTGGGTATTGAGGATCACACCCGGATGCTGCGGATGCGCACTGACTTCGATGCCAGAATGCAATTTCTTCGTCGATTGGATGAGTTGGGTACCACGGTCGCCGGGGTGCTCGACGGACTCGTCCAAACCATTGCAGAAGTGATCTTCGATCTCTGTGTCATCCACCTGGTCGATGATCGGGGCAAACAGATCAGAGCCCAGGCGGTCTATCATCCCAATCCCACACTCCGCGATACGTTGCGGAAGATCTATGAATCGTCGTGGGAAGTCTCCAAGGACGGAGTCTTTGCCCGGGTGATCGCGACAAAAAAGCCCTACTTCAATCCACGCTGGCATGACTGGACGATCGGTGATCGGTCGACGGATCCCGGCGCGGCTCCCGGGAAGGAATGTGATTTGAACATTCACAGTTTTATCGTCGCTCCCATGGCCACCACGGAGTCAAAGGTGGTCGGGATCCTCAGCGTCGGACGTCAGCATACCCGGATGGCCTATGACGAAGACGATGTGGAATTGCTGCGATGGATGTCTACTCAGGCGGCGATGTTGGTGGAGATGACACGTCTGCAACAGTCGATGCTCCGCGCCAGTAGGTATCTACAGAGCCATACGTCGTTCCCGACGTCCCATAAAACGCTGGCCTCCCATGAGCTTCGCATTGCATTGGCGGCGCTTCGGCGCAAATTGGATCGCCTGGAATCGGCGCTCGATGACGATGATCGTTTGAATTCTGCACTGACGGCGGTACTTTCCCGTCTCGATGGTCGCTTGGTCCGGTTGCTGGATCTCGTCGAGCGTCTCCGATCTGAGGGAGAAGATGACCGGCTGATCGACCTCGGTGCGCCGCGATGACCGATGCCTTATCATTGTCCGCGATTGGAAGTACGCCCTCCACGGGTGTATCTTCATGTCCATGGAGATGGAGGAGGGAAGCTCTGTTTTAAACAGCGTTATTGAGGAGGCGAACGTGGCGATGAAGGACCCGGAGTTGAATCGAGCGCAGTACGCGGCTACGTGGACCACCTTATTTCACCAGGTCCCCGGCCCTCTTGCACTGGTGTGGGGACTTTGCGCCGTGGGGCAATTTGCGATCCTCGCTCATCTCGTGAGCAAGCCCGTCGAGAGCTTCGGGGTATTTATCGGGAGTTTGCTCGGGCTGTGGTTTTTCCAGGCCCTTCAAAAGGGGCTGTACGCACCGCTTCGGGATCTCGTCGATATTCCGGATGACGGGCTGACGCTGGGGACCGTGTTGGGAATGGCGTTGCGCCGTCTGGGAGCGATCGCTGTCGTACAATTATTGATCGGTTTTATCTTCTCCGTCATCACAGTGGTCTTCCTCGTCGTCGGAGCCCCCCTATTCGGCGTATTCGTCGTCCTTCAGATGTTCTGGTTTTTATTTGCACCTGCCGTTTATTTCGCCGTGGTTCGCAGGGACTCTGCATTTCAGGCACTGCAAAGGGCCCTTGTCGTCGCCCGCCGCCATCTGGTGTGGATCGTCGGAATCCCTGCCTTGTTTTGGTGTGTGGGCACCTTTCTCGACCCATATATCTGGGATTTCGTGGACAGCCATATCACCGCCTTCGCCTCCGATCCGCTGATATGGATGCGGGGTCTCTTTTTATATGTCCTATTTCGCTATCTTCGCTGGCTCTCCGTGACATCGGTGTATATCAACGTCGATGCAGTCACCGACGATGATTCTACGGCTCTGATCATAAAGCGTTGATAGCTTCTGAGAAGCCATGAAGTTGGCGCGCCGGCTCGACATAATCTGGCGAAATAAAAAGCGCTTCCATCCCCGATCCAACGTCTCGGCGGGGCGAGCCGCTGAATTACAGGTGGCCTCTCTGCTCGAGGAGCGACTCCGCAATTCGGCCTACCAGTATTTTCCGGGGGTGCGCGTACCGTCGAAAAAAAGGCGCCATGAGATCGACTTCGTCATCACCACCCCAGAAGAGATCTGGGTCGTGGAACTCAAAAATTGGAGTGGTTTCGTCAATGTCGATGGCTCGCGGGTGATCCAACACCGAAGCCACGGCCGGGGCGTCGTCGATCACGGAAATTTATTGGGTGGGTTGCGAAGAAAAGAAAGGGCACTAAAGAGCTATCTCCGTCGCTCCATCGGCTCTTCGGCATCCGTACCGAATACCTGGATCGTACTCGTCTTCTGCAATAACAATATCGCCTTCGCCGAGGAGTTATTTGAGGTCGATGATATGGATATTGTGAGGCTTCCCGAGTTTTTGTCGGCTCTGCCGGCACCGCCCGCTCAACACGGGTCGTTTTGGGGCGGTCTAACCCGACTTTTTGGAAAAGCGTCAAACGACGACGATCCAGCCAGGCTTCCGACGGCCAAAGACTCCATCGTGGCCGCCAATAAAGAGCTCGCCCGATTGGGAACCTGGGATTTATTGGCGCTGCACGGCGGCCGAATCATAAGCGGCGATATCGTCGATATCTCGAAGCCCGTACTCGACGATCGCGACCGCTTCCAGCGGCTTCGCATCGACGCACCGCGAAGTATTTTCAACCTATTTCGAAGCGAACTCCACCTTCATGTCACCGCCACCGACCGTGGGGGAACGAAGCACCGCTATGAGTTGGATTTCGATCAAAAGGTGCGCTTTCACGCCGCCGGACAACCCAAACCAACCACCTTTTCGTTGCGAGACGTCGTGGCCATATCCTTTGGATATACGTGACCCCATACCCCTTACCGGTGAAGCGGCCCACAAACACCAAAGGCGCCCGATGGATCATCGAGCGCCCCTGGAAGTTGTCACAACGGATTCAGACTCAACAGAATCAGACCATCAGCTATTCGCAATCCTCCGTCATCTCGCCGTTGTTGTATTCATCGAGTTGGTCCGCCAGGTCGGTGACAAAATCATGGTCCTCATCCGGGACTTCGCAGCTCATGACGATGTCTTCTGCTTCGTCGAAGAGATCTTCGATCATCGAGGCGTCGGCGCCGGCGGCTTCGTTGAGCAGCACCGTCTGCCACTGTCGGGCCAGGATTAGCCACGCGTTACCGGGATCGGCCTGTGCGGTGAGGATATCGTCGTAATAGGAATGTCCGCAAAGGCATCCCTCCGGTTCTTCCTCGCTACACTCCGGAAACTCAATCGGCCATTGCTCAACATTGGCGGCCCAATATCCCTGTCCCTTGGGAGTGCAGATGTCCGACGTTTCGTCGCCTTCTCCACCGTCTTCTCCATCGCCATCATCATCGCCGT
>SKPJ01000138.1 GCA_007119595.1 Myxococcales bacterium | reverse complement strand
TTTGCCTCTGTGGCGTGGTTGGTCGCCACCCCGGTATTACACTACGGACAGGCGTTTTACGGC
Source organism: Myxococcales bacterium (assembly GCA_007119595.1). Classification (GTDB taxonomy): domain Bacteria; phylum Myxococcota_A; class Bradymonadia; order Bradymonadales; family Bradymonadaceae; genus SLJM01. The sequence continues at coordinate 5,561 of SKPJ01000138.1, read as the reverse complement.
CACCAGATTGTGGCCGTCGCTCTGCTTGGCGCCGTAGCCTGCCTTCTAAAAGAGGAGCGCACACCGCTCCATATGGCCTTGGCCGGAGTGTGCGCCGGCATCGCCGGATTGACGGAATACCAGGCGGCGATTCCCTGCATATTGCTCGCCATCTGGGTGATCACGGGCCCCGCGCGACACCGGCCGAAAGAGTTGGTGGCTTTTTTCGCGGCCGCTGCTCCCTTCGCCGCGTTGCTTCTCGCCTATCACAACGCGGCATTCGGCGGTCCCTTCGAGTTGTCCTATCATCATCTCGTCGATCCCGACCTCGATGCCGAGCACACCGAGGGAATCGGCGGAGTGGCGACCCCGTCGTTGGAGGCGTTGTTCGGCGCTTCGTTCTCACTGCACCGGGGACTCTTTGCCACGGCCCCGATCATAGGTTTTGCCATCGCCGGAATCACACCGATGATCCGTCGCATCGGCCGGCGTCAATCGGCGCTTATCAGCGCTATTATCGCCTATTTTGCTCTCTTTATCATCTGCTCCAACCACTGGTACGCCGGCTGGAGTTTTGGCCCCCGACTGTTGATACCGATGCTCGCCACCGCCACCATTCCCGTGGCGTTCGGATTGCAATGGGCCCGACGCAGCACGTCGTGGACCGCGGTGGCTGTAGCTGCATTTGCTGTCGGCCTATTCTCCAATCTGGCGATGAAGGTGACCTTCTTCGAGGCCCCGCCGTCGACGACCAATCCCCTCATCGACATCGCTCTGCCTACTGTGGCGGCGCGGATGGCGTCGCCGTCGCTGGCGACGTCTGTCGGGCTATCACCGGCCGTCTCACTGGCCGTGGCAGCCGCGACCGGAGTCGTACTCTTCTTGGCGGTGGCCTGGCGCTACATCGGCAAACGACACCGCGCGGCGCTGAGCATCGCCATCGCCTGCACCGCCCTATTTTTCTGTTTGGTCTATATCGTCGGTCCCACCTGGGACGACGCCCAGGTCGATCGCTTCTCCAACTTTGCGCAGCGCGTGATGGTTCTGGAGGAAGACTAGCTCGCGGATCGCTGAGACGCTGTGCGCTGAGACGCTGAGACGCTGTACACGAAAGAGCTCGCTAAATCCCGCTAAGGACGCTGTAGAACTGCCCCTTGTGTAAGCTCCTGAGTTGAGAGCTCAATTTGTTGAGGACGTACGGAGTGGACTCGACGGTTGCGCCCTTCTCAGCGCCATCAGCGTAGTTTCGCGGCATCTTTCGCGCTCGGGCGTTCAGCGTTCCGCGATCAGCGTTCTGCGCTTCAGCGTTCTGCGCTCTGTACTTCAAGCCCCACCAAGGGAAGTACTCCACTTACTACTCCTCATCGAGTTTCCTATCCAACAGCGAGCGTCGATCCTCGGCGCTAAACCCAAAGTGGGGGCGTTCTTTGCTGGGCTTGCGCGTGCTCCCTTTCGAGAGTTCGTCGAAGGTCCGGGATTCGCCAAAGCGGCCAATCTCGCCAAAGCCCTGTGATTCGCCAAAGTCCACACTGCTGCCGAAGCGCATGGTGACCGTCGATAAGCCATCGTCTTCGAGACCATCCAAATCATCGAAAGCTTCGAGGGCCCGCATCGATTCCCTTGTCTGCGGGGCGTCGGGAACCGGTGGTGGTTGAGCATCATTAGGATCATCAATGGTCTGAGGGACGTGCATTTCCCGCGTTTCTGAAGCCGCTGGTATCTGGTCTGTAGTATTCGATGCGTCCGGTACATCCGGTGCATCGTCGGGCACTGAAACGATCACTCTTTCACTTTCGCGCTCGAAGTCAGCGGCGTATTCTCCCTGCGGATCCTCGGGAAGCACGATATCAATGGGTTTCCGCTCAAAGGGCTTGAACGTAAACGCCGTATTCTCGGCCTTTGATGAATAGGAAAGATCACCGGTGGCAGACTCGGGCTCCCGATCGATTAACCGGATTCCCTCATTATAGAAATTGCGGGACATCATGATCTGCTTTTCGCAGCGCGTCAGCTCCTCGAGTAGATCGCGAAACGTCGAATCGTTGTCGAGACCGCCGCAATTTTTGGCCACGGAAAAGATCTCCTCCAGGGCGTCGGACTGTTCATCGATGGTGGAGCAGACGCGACTGACCGTCGGCGTGCGGCCTCCCGTAAAACTCCGACGTCTGCGCTCGTCGATGAGGTCATTGAGGAGTTCTCTTTGACCCTCGTCTCCCGCATCTGCGACCCGAGAAGCGATGGCGGTGACCAGTCTCTCGCGGTGCTCGCACTCCCGGCGCAATATCGACAGCGCCCGATCGACGCGACGCTTGAGATCTTCGAGGTGCTGGCTGTGCTTCATCCGGTACAGCGTCCAAATAAGCCCAATGACCCCCAACCCGATCGTAAAGGTCGGTACGATGGCGATTTGCAGCGCTTCTGCAAACGAAACACCGTCCACCGCCATGGTCACCAACGGGGGGATCGAAATCGCCAGCAATGCTCCCAGGAAAAGCTGGCAGCCGGCGCGTCTTTTGTGGAGAACGACGAGGTGGCTTTCGTCTCGGGTGGAGATGATAAAGGGCTGCGTATTATCGCTGCCTATCTCCGGAACCGCCAGGTCCTGTCGGGCTCTAGCAGTACCGATGAGATAGACCTCTTGGCCCACGGCGATATGCTCCTCGCGAAATCGCCGCTTTCCAGTGGAATTCGGCGCCCGCCTCTCCGGCCCCCGGCGAAATAGCGGATTCACCGTTCCACACGTTTGATCGACGGCCAGGTGGGGATGGATTTCTGCGTCCGAGGGATCGACCCGAACCCGCCCCGATTCATCGTGGAGATAAAAATAGCGCTTATCCGTCCCCTGGGAGAGGACCTCCCAGGCCGTATCATTCGACGAATCGCGGACCTGTTCTTCGACGGTGTAGTCGACATAGACGACCTGTTCATCGGTCAGCGGCGAAGCAACGGAGCCCTCCTCAGCCACCTCCGCTTTCAACTCCACAAGCCCCGGAGACACACCGCCGCATTTGGAGGTCGGCGTATGCTCCATGAGTAGATATCGGGATACCGATTGATATCCCTTGAACACCAAGAACACCGTCAGGGGTAGGGCGAATAACAAAAAGAGACCGCCCACCCCGGAGATGGCGACGATAGGGAAAAGTGCCTGTTGGATGATGGAAATGCTCATCGAATATTACCTACGCGCTGCCAGTATCTGGGCCGGAATTACCCCACGGGCTCAGCTTCTGCTTCGTCGTCGGGCTCCATCTCGTCTTCCGAGACTTGCTCATCCTCGACGACCACCTCTTCGTCCGCCGATTCGTCGGGTGTAAGGTCCACCTTGATCGGTTTTTTCTCAAATTCCTCGATCATCAAAGACTGCTCTTCTTTGGCCCCTGCCAGCGGGGCCAATAGCATGTCGGGAAAGGTTTGAATCCGGTTATTCGCCCGCTCCACGCTGTCGTTGTAAAAGGTGCGGGCGAGACTGATCTTGTCCTCGGTGCGGGTCAACTCCTCCATCAATTTCCGAAACGATTCGTCGGCTTTGATGTCCGGATAGTCCTCCACCACAGCGAAGATAGTACCCAATGCCGAGGACTGTTGATTTAAGCCCGCCGAGGCCTGACCGGCGTTGTGATTGCTTCCCACCTGGGCCGCCCCCCGAGCCTCGGTCACGGCCTCCAACGTCTCCTTTTCGTGGTCCGCAAAGCCCTTGACCATCTCGACGAGGTTCGGGATCAGGTCGTGGCGGCGCTTATACTCCACCTCCAGCATCGACCACGCCCGATCGACCCGGTTTCGCACGTCGACCAAGCCGTTGAATACGGTCTTTAGATACAGCGCAAAGATAAAAAATGCCACGACCATCGCCACCAATACCATCGGGATGACGGATGCCCCCAGAGCCTCACCAAACCCAATTTCCTGAGCCTCCATGGTGAATAGCGTAGGAGCCAACGCCGCAGAAATGATGGCTCCAGTATACGAGCCGCGAGCCGCCCAGGTAAACTTCGAGACCAACTGTTCTTCGCTCTTCGACGAGATCAAGAACAACTCGCCGAACTCGTCATCGGCGATCTCGGGCTCCACGATATCCTCGCGAATCCGAGCCGTACCCATTACATAGGTGTCCTCGTTGACGGGAATGATGGATTCGCTAAACCGTCGACGACCCGTGGAATTTCGAATCCGCCGACGGGGACCCTTTCCATAATACATGGGATCTGTGCGTCGACAGGTCTTGGAGATCACCGTATCGCCATGAAACTCCGCTCCTTTGGGCTGGATTCGAATACTTCCGGTGTCGTCGTGGAGTTCAAAGGGCTTGTAATGCGTCTCACTGGAGATGGTCTTCCACCCCTTTCTGGTTCGTTTTTTGCCGTCCTTGTCGCGCGTGGTTTCTTTGTATTGCTCCTCGATTTTATAGCTATAATACACGCATTGTTTTTCGGCCAAATAGGAGGTGAGCGGAAAATGGGTCACCGCTGTTCCCTTCAACTCATTGAGGCCGATGGTGACCCCCTGACACTTGGATGTGGGTACGTTTTCGATGAGCCGTTTCTTATAAAACGACCGATAACCGACGACGAGCAAGATAATGGCAATCACGGTAGCGGCCAACGGATACGCCACGATTTCCGCACCCCCGGACTCGGCAATTACGTAGAACCCGAACATCTCTGACCTCTCGATTCAATCCATGTGATAGTAGAATGAGCCCACAGTAGGCTGGCATCGGTCGTGGAAGCAAGCCGAACTCATCACTCCTCGTCGTCGTCAGCACCGCGGCTGATCTCCACCGGTGGCCGGTGGGAGCGGATGAGATGTCCACGGCGGATCACGAAGCGTCCCTTATTGCCCCGGGCGGTGGGAGCGTATTTGGATTTAGAGCGGCGAATGATCTCGGTGGCCCCCCGGTTGGTCTCCACTTCCAGCCCGTCGAGGCGCTCTCGGGAGAGTGTAAAGTCGAGGACTGCATCGCCGTCCTCCAGGCTGATCGCCCGCACCCCTTTGGCGGGGCCTTTGACGTGGGAGATCTCTCGCACCGGGAACATCAGTCCACGCCCCTCGTGGCTCGCCAGGGCGACGAGCTCTGTGCCGTCGCAGGGCTCGACGTTGACCACGTTGTCATCGTCGGACAGGCGCATAAACATCCGGCCGTTGACGTTCGACGGCTCGTCGAAACGGTCGGCGGAAAATCGAATCGACTGCCCCTGCTCGGTGATGGCCACCAATTGCTGATCCGTTTCGGGCTCCACATCATCGACCAGGGTGGGTTGTTCGGGCTCTAACTTGGGCAATACATAGTCGTTGTCGACGACCACCCCCACCACCCGTTCTCCATCGTCGAAGTCAAAGCTGGCCTGCACCGGATCGCCATAACCGGTCGTGGAGGGCACGTCGTCGACGCGCATGGTGTAGGCCCGTCCCTTATTGGAGAAAAAGATGACCGCATCTCGGGTATTGGCAGGCAGCACCCAGCCGGTCTCGTCATTGTCGCGGACCCGAATCGTCGACAGGTCGGTATAGGATTTCTGGCGCTTAAACCAACCGTCGCGCGAGACCATGACCCAGACCCTTTCGGAGACGATATAATC
>SKPJ01000510.1 GCA_007119595.1 Myxococcales bacterium | reverse complement strand
TGGCATCTGTGTTGATCTCGACGAAAATATCGAGCACTGCGGGGAGTGCGATAACGCCTGCGAGAACGGTCAGGAATGCGTCGATGGAAGTTGTGCTTCCGGGCAGGATTGCGCCGGCAGCGATGACTGTGAGGGTTGTCAGTCGTGCGCAGACGGTGAGTGCGTCGACGACAGCGACCACTGCGAGGGGTGCGAGTCGTGCGCCGACGGCGAGTGCGCATTCACCTGTCGCTGAATTCGGTGTCGAAGATGTGAGCTGCGCTCCGAGTCACGTCCGTGGGGGGACGGGGGGGGGACGGGGCCCCGGGCGCACGTCGGCATGACGAATAAGGCGTCGCGCCCTGCGGCGAGGCGTTTGATGACGTCGTCAGTGCTGGCATTGCAGTTGTCCGAAGGTGAGTGAGCAGGATGACGAATCCACAGAATCGATGCGATCCAATGCCACCGGTTCGGTCGCATTTGTCTTGACTTTCGGAGATTTCGATGACCAGAGTTGCCGGGTCATAGTCGTTGATTGGTGGGGCGTTGGGGGACAATTAAGATCGCAATATTCGCCCTGTTGGAGGTTGATCCGGGTAGACCCTATGAGCAGAGTCCATCTCTTCGAATTCAATGATCAGTCGTGGCTGCCGGAGGCCTGGCGCCGTTACATCACCGAATACCTGCAGTTCATGCTCGAGCACGGCCCGTTCGACGAACTTCCGGCGCTCATCGCCAGGGTCGTCGACGGTGCTGATGAGCCCCGAATTGTCGATCTGTGCTCCGGAAGCGGAGGTCCCTGGCCGACGTATCTGGAAGAACCGTTGACGGAGTTTGAAGGTGTGGAGGTCCTGCTGACGGATCTCCATCCGCACCGCGAAGCCTTCGAGCGCATCGAACGACGAACCGAGGGCCGCGCCACGGGCCACGAGGCTCCCATCGACGCCACGGACGTCCCTGCCGATGTGGAGGGTCGGCGAACGATCATCAACGGACTGCACCACTTCCAACCCGAACAAGCCCGGGCCATACTCGCCGATGCCGTTGAAAAGGGCGTATCCATCGGTGTCTTCGAGATCATGGACCGCCGTGCAGTATCGCTGATTCCACTGGTGTTGATCCCGCTCTTCGTGCTGTTTTTGACCCCCTTCGTCCGCCCGTTTCGCGTTGGCCGTCTGTTGTGGACTTATCTCCTCCCCGTCATCCCACTGATGATCTTTTGGGACGGCCTGGTGTCTGCACTTCGGGTCTACTCGCCAGAGGAATTACGGGTACTGGTCGCCGACTTCGATGACTACGAATGGGAGATCGACTCCGTACCGGCCGGGAAGGGACCACAGCGGATCACCTATTTGATCGGCGAGCCGCAGAGATCATGAAGTCCCGGCCATCGAATGGAGTGAGGTCAACGCGGAGGGGGATGCATCAATGTACGATCGGCTTTCTTGTATCTGCTCGGCTACCGCGGTCGACTTTCTTGTGTCTGCTCGAAACTGCTGGCCCGTCGTTTTGCTCGACGGATCGATGCCAGGTCCCTACAATCAAAAAGATATGAGCCGAACGGACCGATCAAAATGGCAGACTGCCATCTCCCGACTCGACGACCAGCCCGGGGCTGATGATTACTGGTTGAAGATGCCCCCGAAAGAACGGGTCGAGTTCGCCTGGGCTCTCTCCGAAGAAGTGTGGGCACTGGCACATCCGGAACAGGTGAATGAACCAGGACTTTCAAGATCTGTTGCGCGCGTTGTGCGACGCAAAGGCTAAGTTCCTAATCGTTGGCGCCTACGCCCTCGCCGTCCACGGCACTCCTCGTGCCACCGGCGATATCGACGTATGGGTGCAACCAACGCCGGACAACGCTCGTCGAGTGTATCAAGCTCTCCAGACTTTTGGGGCTCCGTTGCACAAACTTGAGATCGCGGATTTAAGTACGCCCGGGATCGTATTTCAAATGGGGCTTCCCCCTCGTCGGATCGACATTCTCACCGAGATCAGCGGTGTCGAAGAAGGGCTTTCGACGCCGGCGGTGCTGGAGGAGGATGTCCGTCAGTGACGTCATTGTTCCCCCACAAACGAATGGAGCTTCTCGACCCACTGGAGGAGGAATTGTCCTTGGAGGAATTGTCCTTCGGTTCGGCTCATGACATCGATGCCCTCGCCGGTGCGGCCGAAGGAGTATGCTTTTCGGACGGTGATTCGATCCGGACGGTCCCTGTGGAGGCATCGACGGTGACGATCTGTCCGTCTTCGAGGTCTTGCGTCGCCGTGCGCGTGTTCAATACGGCGGGAATGCCGTGTTCGCGGGCGACGATCGCGGCGTGTGAGACCATTCCCCCTCCGTCGGTGACCAGGGCTCCTGCAGTTCCGAAGAGGATGGACCAACTCGGCGTGGTGACGGGACAGACCAGTACTTCGCCGGGCTTGAACCGGTCGAACTCGGCCTCGCTTCGAATAACGCGCACCGCTCCTGTGTACTTGCCGGCAGAAGCGGGCACCCCCGACAGGTCGCCGGTCGTCGGCTCGGGAGGCGTTCCGAACTCGTGGTCCATAATCCACGTCATCGCCCGGTTGATTCGACGGCCTTCGGCGGGAAGACCGCGCATATCCGGCGGGGGCTCGGGGGCCGGGCCGAAATGCGGCGGGCCCGGGTGTACAGCAGTCCATGCCCATTGCGCGCGTTGGTCGTCGGCGATTTCGACGGGATCGAAGCCACGATCGTCATTGAGACAGCGACGCACTTTGTCGGCGTGCAAATAGACGACGTCTTCGGCCCTTCGCAACAGCCCCCGTTGGGCGAGACGTCGTCCGAACTCCTTTGTAATTCTGCGGATCACTGCACAGGGGGCGTTTCCGGTCCAACAGACGTTGTCTTCTCGCAGGCCATAGACCTCGCGTGCTCGCTTTAATACCTCCTTGAAGCGTCGGCGCTTGTCAGGCGACTCGTCGGCCAACTGCTTCAATGCCTCTTCTTCGGCTGCCGCCCTTCTGTCGGACAACCTTTCCACCACCTCATCGACAGGTGCTGCGTCGAATGCGTCGGCCAGCAGACTGGCCAACAGTTCGGGCCGCTCCGCCAGAGCCCTCGCTCCGGAATCGTAGTTCGGTGTACGCCATCCGTACTCCTCGCAGTATTCCTCGAAGGCATCGGCGGCTTCCGGAGCGACTTCTCGCAGGCGTTCGACGACGTCGGCTCCGCCCCGTTCGATGACCTGCCGAGCATCGGAATTGTGTCGGAGTTCATCGGCCAACTCACCGAGCGCGCGCGTCGGCTCCGATGAAAACGTGGACAGCCCGTCCACCAGCTCCAGCGCTTTGAGCAGATCCCAGCCGAGTAGTTGCCGGCACGTCGAAGTCAGCTCACAGAGGGCCACTACGTAGGGGACGAATAGTTCAAAGTGAATCTTGTGTCCGCGATCCAGTAATTCGATGGCTTCGTCGAGGTGCTCGACGAGCTCCTCGTCGGAAAGGGCCTGTAACTCGACGGTTCGCATCTGGGCACAGGTCTCTTTGAATTCGCTGCGCCACTCATCATTCCAGCGCTTCGGAAGGCTCTCCAAAAGACCGGAGCGGATGACCCGGCGGGCCGCAGCCATGCGCTTTCGAAACGCCGGATGGACACGCGACAAAATCCCGATCACCCACCAGGGAGGCGCTGGCCCCTGTTTACCGCCCAGTGGTACAGCCTGTGTGTAGATTTCTCCGCCGATGCAGTGCTGTTTGAACCCGTCGAGGAGCAAGCCGAATGTCGACGCCACCTCGGCGATCGCCGTCTCCATCTGAGATGTCAACATCGACGCACCGAACGGTGTGAGCTGCTCGGGATAGTGCACGACGTCCTTTTGCAGGGTCACCCCCTCGGGGATATCGTATTCCGGCGCACGGGGAAGCGCCGTGATCGGACGCACTTGAAGCAGATGTAGTACATCGTCCTTCCACGCCCACTCCACGTCCTGAGGAGTCCCGAACCTCTCTTCCAATTTGTCGGCCAGCTCGGCGACGTTAGAGACCTGTTCGGCGGTGATGATCTCTTTACCGCCCGACTGGCAGCGCGCCGAGCCTTGCTCGACGACCCAGTCCTGGGCGTCGGCCTCTCCGGAGACCAAACGCTCGCCCGTTCCCTCGACGACACTGACGATCGTTTCGTCGCGCTCGCCGGTGACGGGATTGGCGCTAAACGCCACACCGGCTGCATCGGCGTCGACAAACCGCTGCACCAGTACCGCCATGTCGCCCTCGGACTCCTCCCCGCGGGCCCGTTCATACGCATCGATCCTGTCGGCGCTTGCGGCTTCGATACACCGGGCGACGGCGTTGCAGACCTCGTCGACTCCCCTTACGTCGAGAAAGGTCTCGTATTGTCCGGCGTAGGACGACCCGGCCAGATCCTCCGAAACCGCCGACGAGCGAACGGCCGACGAGCCCTCTCCCAGCTCCTGGAGGGCGGCCTCGATTTGCTCGTGCAGATCGTCGGGCAGTTGCCCATTCGACTCCTCGATCAGCCGACAGGCCTTTGTCGTCACCACAAACCCGTGGGGGATTTCGTAGTCTTCGCCGACCAGCGTCGCCAGATTGGACGCTTTACTTCCGGTGAGCATCGAATCACGGGCCCTCGATTCATCGAGAAAGACAATGGATGGTTCATTGTCTCGTCCATCCCCGTTTTGTCTGGTGTTCATCATGATTTTTCCTGCAAAATGACGGTCTTCCTATGTTTTGACCGCGAGTGACCTGCGAAAATCGGCAGGCATCGCGGGGGGGAAATTGTTGTATTACAGTGCCTTCAGGGGTGGTCGAGTGTTCGTGAGCGATAAAAACTTACGAATCGCCTTCGATGCTCGAGTCTCCCTCCCTCAAGGCATCGATCAACCGCTGGAGTGCCCAACTGACCGCCTTGCCCGCTTCTTCTCCGTCGAGACCGCTTTCTTCTTTCATCGACCACCAGGTATGCGAACTCAGCAGGTAGTGGAAAACCGCTTCGACGCGACGAGTCCCCGATTCGCCGAGGTGCTCGGTGAGTCCGCTGAGCACATCGCTCACCTGCTCGGCGCGCCTTGTGCGAGCGCGACGACGAATCTCCTGACCGTACTCCGTCTCCAGACGCGCCCGAAACAATTTTTCGTGCCGGTCGAAGCTCTCGAAGAGTTTTTTGGGGGCCTGTGCCAGTGCATCAGGAGTCTCCGGAACCTCGATTCCGTCGCGGTCATTGAAGCGGTCCTCCAACGCATCCAGTAGACCTTGTCGACTCCCGAAATGCCTGTAGACCGTGCGCTCCGAGACCTCTGCAAGCTCTGCGGCGGACGCAATGGAAAACTCGTGGAGTCCTTCCTCGGCCAATTTCTCGATGACGGCGTCCAAAATCCGCTGTCGCGTCTGTTCCGACTGCTTCTTGCGAAGTGGGCTGCGATACTTCCTTGCCTCTTTCCTTGAATTCATGTCATGCTGTATGACATGAAAATAGTGAGTTGTCAATCGCAGGGCAATCGTATTTGGTCGATCCCCATCAAGCCCGTTGCGCCTCGATGTCGTTAATGCCGCTGACCGATGCGATTGTGGAGATTCAGATGACAGATGATTGCGAGGAAAATAATGAAGTATCTCAAGTGGTTGCTCATCGGAATCGGCATACTCCTTCTTCTGGTTGCGG
>SKPJ01000228.1 GCA_007119595.1 Myxococcales bacterium | reverse complement strand
GTTCACCCCAAGGAATCCGCGCTCAACAGTGCCGGTGTGAATGAGGCTCTCCATCACGTTCGCCACAAGATTCGACGGAATGGCAAAGCCGACGCCTTGATAGCCTCCGCTGCGGGTCATAATCGCCGTATTGATGCCGATCAACTCTCCGTCGAGATTGATCAATGCCCCACCGGAGTTGCCGGGGTTGATGGCGGCGTCGGTCTGGATGAAATTTTCGTAGTCCACAATGCCCACCCCGGCGCGTCCCTTTGCCGAGATAATGCCCATGGTCACCGAGCCCGAAAGACCAAAGGGATTTCCGATGGCGATGACCGATTCACCGAGGCGAAGGGCATCGGAATCACCAAAGCCAAGGGCCGTGAGGTCGTCGGGGGGATCTTCGATCCGCAGCACAGCGATGTCGCTTTCCGGATCGGTTCCCGCGACCTCCGCGTCAAATTCACGGCCATCAGAGAGCTGGACCCGGATGGTATCGGCCTGATCAATGACGTGGTTATTGGTGACCACGATCCCGGCCTCATCGACCATCACGCCGGATCCAACGCCTTCCTGGGTTCGATCGCGCGGTGGTGGGGGTTGTTGTCCAAAGGGGGCGAATCCGCGGAAAAACGGGTGGTCACCAAAGGGAGAGCTACCGGGGGCCCGTTGGCGGATGGTGCGCTCCGTGGTGATTCCCACCACGGAAGGCATGACGCGCTCGATGACGTCGGGCAGCTCCAGACGCATCTCGAGTTCATCGGGGGAAATACTGGCAGCGGGCTCAGCGGTGGTCTCACGTTCGTCGAGGACCGCTGTTTCGACTTGTTGATTTTGTGAGGAATTCGTCGAGGTCTCTGATTTGGCCTCCGGCTGAGAACATCCGGTAACCAACACCAGGGTGAGTATGGCAATTACCCAGCGCATAACCATTGATATCTACCTCCCTTCTTCACCGGTCTACTGATCGGTGTGCTGACATCGTTTGCCCATATCCAAGGCGAAAAAGTTCCACTTCATGATGGTAAAATTGATGGTCGTTTGGGCGCTCAACGCGCGCCCGCACGATAAAGAAAACGCGTTTCGAAGAATTTCAACCCCAACCTCCCGTGATTTCATTCCACGATTCCGTCGAAGAAGTTCTAAATTTTATACGACTACACAACGAAATTTCGTCCATCGTCTCAACCCACGTCTCGTCACGCAGTCCACTGGTGAATCAGGTGGCTGAATCACACCCAATCAGCTCGTCGGGCTTCCGATCGAAGCATCTCTGCGTTATATAGAGCCCATGATCGCTACGATGAGACGACAATTGGTGATTTTGTTGATTCTGTTCTGCATGACAGCGGGGACGGGATGTGAGCGGGTCGGTGATTGGGTCGACGGAGAATGCCACCACGGCGATCTCGATCGGCCCCGGTTTTGCGATCGCAGTGGTAACCTGGTCGCCGATCGCCCGCCGGACTCCGATCAGTGGCTCGATCCGGATCGACTCATCTTCGCCTACACCCCGGTCGAAGATCCGGCCCAATATCGAGAGGTGTGGGACGAATTCATCGAACATCTCGAAGAGGTCACCGGCCGGGAGGTGGAGTTCTTCGCCGCCCAATCCAACGCCGCCCAGATCGAAGCGATGCGGGGAGGACGGCTGCATATCGCCGGATTCTCCACCGGTGCCGTGCCGCTGGCCGTCAACTGCGCAGGCTTCGTTCCCATCGCCATGATGGGTCACGACGACGATTTCGGCTACGAGATGGAGTTTATCACCCACGTCGACAGTGGCATCGAGTCCGTAGCCGCTCTAAGAGAGCAGACATTGGCCTTTACGTCTCCCACGTCCAACTCCGGTTTTAAAACTCCGTCGGTGGTGTTGGAGAAGGACTACGGCATGATTGCGGAGCGGGATTTCGACGTGGAGTATTCTGGTGGCCACGACAACTCTTTGATCGGTGTTTATCAACGGGACTACGACGTGGCCGCCGTGGCAAATGAGGTGACCAATCGAATAATGGAGCGCGGCGATGTGCCTGCCGATTCCATCCGCGTTCTTTATCGATCGGAGACCTTTCCCACCACTGGATTCGGTCCGGTCTACAACCTTAGCCCGGAGTTGAGCGAGGCCATCGAGGAGGCGTTTTTTAGCTTTCCGTGGGAGGGCTCGATGCTGCAGGAGGAGTTCAGTAATGCCAACCGGTTTATGCCCATCACCTACCAAGAGCACTGGGAGATGATCCGCGAGGTCGATGCGGCCTTCGAAGATGGCTATAGCTGCCGGTGAAGGACATCGCCTGCATGGGATTTTATTGTCACGGTGAGGATCGACGATGCTTGTGATCGAGGGTTTATTAAAGCGCTACCCCGATGGTTTCGAAGCCTTAAAGGGCGTGGACGTGACCATTGAGGACGGGGAATTGGTAGCCCTGATCGGTCCATCGGGAGCTGGCAAGAGTACGTTGATCCGCTGCGTCAATCGATTGGTGGAGCCCACGGAAGGCACCATCGAGCTCAATGAGTTGGAGTTGACGACATTGAATCGCGCCGGGCTTCGCCGCGCCCGACGGCGCATGGCGATGATCTTTCAAAATTATGCTCTCGTAGAGCGGTTGACGGTGATGGAAAACGTATTGTCCGGGCGTCTGGGCAGTGTCGGCTTTTTCAAAAGCTTATTTCGTCGCTTTCCGCAAGACGATGTGGACAACGCGTTTGCGCTCCTTGAGAAGGTGGGCCTCGAGGGGCTTCACGACCGGCGAGCCGATGCATTGTCGGGAGGCCAACAGCAGCGCGTCGGGATCGCCCGAGCGCTTATGCAAGACCCCGATATTTTGCTGGTCGACGAACCGACGGCGAGCCTCGATCCGCGCACGGCTCGGCAGGTCATGGGCCTGTTGGCAGATCTATGTGAGGAACACGGGCTGGCAGCGATCATCAATATCCACGATGTCCCGCTGGCCCGGGATTACACCGATCGAATTCTGGGACTGAAAGCCGGGGAACTGGTCTTCGACGGTCCGCCCGAAGAGCTGACCGACGATGTGCTGCCCGAAATTTATGGTGGAGAAGATTGGTCCAAAGAACCCAGCGAAGACGATGAGGAGGAGGAGGATATTCGCTCCTCTGGGCAGTTTCTCGCCGAGGAGGTGCTTTGAGCGGCACGAGCTCCGAAACTCGAACTTCGCCGCGTCGCTGGCGACGTCCACCGATGATCGCCGATGCCCGAAAGCGCTGGGCGCTGTACATCGCCATTGTGGCGTATTTGTTGTGGGCCACGGCGAGCATCGAGATCGATATCCCGCGCCTTATCGAGGGCCTCGATCGGGCCCGAGAGTTTTTCGCCGCCGCGCTGACACCCGATTTTGTCTCGCGCTGGTCCGATATCTGGACCGGATTTATCGAGAGTTTGACCATGACCGCCGTGGCCACCAGCGTCGGTGTCGCCCTATCGATTCCCATCGGACTCGGCGCGGCATCGAATCTGGCGATACGGCCGGTGTATCTGATCTGTCGAACGATTTTGGCGGTCACCCGGGCGTTTCACGAGATCATCTTGGCGATCCTCTTTGTGGCGATGTTTGGATTCGGTCCCTTCGCCGGGGTGGTGACGCTCATCGTCTCCACGATCGGCTTTCTCGGAAAATTGATCGCCGAGGATATCGAGGCCATCAACTGGGATACGGTGGAGGCCATCGAGGCGACGGGAGCGAGTTGGTGGCAGAAGGTGATCTACGCCGTCACCCCCCAGGTCATCCCGCGTTTTATCGGGTTGTCGCTGTACCGGCTGGACATCAACTTTCGGGAATCGGCGATCATCGGCATCGTCGGCGCCGGAGGCATCGGTGCGACCTTGACCACTGCTTTTCAGCGCTACGAATTCGAGTCGGTATCCGCCATTTTGATCTTGATCATCGGCACGGTCTACGCCTTTGAGTACGTCTCCGGGGCCATACGACGGAGGGTCCTCTAATGCCAGTCGAGCAACGAGAAGACACCGTCGTCTGGCGTCGTAGAGATAAGCGACAGGCCGTGATCCACTGGTTTGTGACGCTGGGCATCGCAGCCGTTGTTCTGTGGTGTTTCAAGCTGATCGCCGACGATACGACCTGGGAGTTCGTGTGGTCCGCCCCGGAACAGGGCGCCGATCTGGCGATTCGGATGTTTTTGCCGGAGTGGTTCGTCGACATTCCACAACTGTGGAGAGATGGGGAGCTGTGGGTCCATGTGGCGGAGTATTTTCGCCAGCGCGGTCTATACGCCATGGAGCTCTGGGACCCATTGGTGGACACCATTCACATCGCCACTTTAGGAACGGTGCTGGGCGTGATGATCGCCTCTCCATTGGCTTTTTTGGCGGCCCGAAATACCACACCGTCGACGACCTTCGTGCGTCCCATTGCGCTGGCCTTGCTCGTGACATCGCGGTCGGTCAACTCACTGATCTGGGCGCTCTTATTGGTCGTCATCATCGGTCCCGGCATGCTCGCCGGCATCATCGCCATCGCCCTGCGATCGGTGGGATTTTGCGGCAAATTGTTATACGAGGCGATCGAGGAGATCGACGAAAATACCCGGGATGCCGTCAAGTCCACGGGAGCCAGTGGAATGCAGGTGTTGACCTTTGGGGTGATTCCTCAGATCGCACCGGCCTTTGCCGGCATCTCGATCTACCGCTGGGATATCAATATTCGAGAGGCCACGATTTTGGGGCTCGTCGGCGCCGGTGGCATCGGCATGGCCCTTCAGAGTGCTATCGATACCCTGGCCTGGGGACAGGTGAGCGTGATCTTTTTGGCTATTTTGGCCACGGTCGTATTGTCGGAGTGGGTCTCCGCCAAGGCCCGCGCCGCCGTCACATAGTGCGGCGAATAGATTTTTTTCGATGGAGAGTATGACATGAAATGGAAGACACCTCTGATCATCTCGACGCTGGTGCTGCTGGTCTTTGTCGCGGGCTGCGACGACGATATCACCGAGCAATGTGCAGAGCTGGACCCGGTCGGGCAGTCCTGTGAGGAGAATACGGAGTGTGCCCCGGTGCTCTGTGAATGCCTGGAGGATAACTGGCAGGGTAACCCCCGATGCATCGACGGAGCATGCGAGGGTGTGGAAGCGGCGTGTGCCGGCATCGGTCGCAGCGACCGAGGGGCCTGTGCCGACGAAGGCGGATGGACCGGCGATTGTTCCTGAAAACACCTCGCCATTTCGCTCTGCCCGCTTTCATCGGAAACGGCCAAACCGGCTGCTCAAAGGGACCACAACAAAAAGAGTCCTCCGGCGCCGACGGCCCAGCAGTACCACGCAAAATGCCAGAACTGGGCCTTTCTCAGCATTTTCACCAATACCAAAATACTCAGATAGCCGATGATGCCGGCGGCAATGGCGGCCAATGTATAGATCCCGACTTCGTTGAGCCCGTCGACGGTGGACAGCATGTCAGGGTCGTAACTGGTGAGGGCCTCGAAGACCATCGCCCCACCGACGGCGGGAATCGACAACAAAAAGGAGTAGCGCGCCGCCTCGGCGCGGTATACGCTAAGCCACAGAGCGGCCACGATGGTCAGTCCGGAGCGAGAAAACCCGGGCAATACGGCCAATCCCTGGGCGACGCCGATCAGGATGGCGACCATGGGCGTGATATTCCAAAGCGTCCACTTCC
>SKPJ01000248.1 GCA_007119595.1 Myxococcales bacterium | reverse complement strand
CGTCCTGTATTTCCGCCGGGTAAATCCATGTCGAACACAGCGCAAATCGATCGCTCTCTTTTGATGATGGTCTGTGTTGCACTCAGCACCGTTCTCTTCTCGGCCGGATGTGGCCTGAGCCAGTGCGAGACCGATACAGACTGTCCGGCCGATCAACAATGCATCGACGGCGGTGGGGTTTTTTTGAGCGGCTCGAGTTGTAGCACCGTGCTTTTTTCCAACGGGCATCCCAACGATGTGGGCTTTACGGATATTGCCCCCCCCAAAGACAGTGCCGTCCCCCACGATGGCGGTGGAGTTGATGCCAGTGAAAGTAGCGATGACCCCTGTGCGGACATCGATTGCTCACACAACGGAGAGTGCGTAACCACGACCGACGGGATTACCTTTTGCCATTGTGACGAGGGCTATCAACAAGAAGAAGGTTTCGACTGTGTCCCGACAGAGGAGCCCTGCGAAAGCGTCGACTGCCCGGAGCACGGAGAGTGCACTATCAGCGATGGAGGCACCCCCTATTGTGAATGCAATGACGGCTATATCCAGGATGGCCCCGATTGCATCGAGGAGCCCGATTCCTGCGACCCCTTCGACTGCTCCGAACACGGAGTCTGCCAGATTTCATCGGGAACACCGGAATGTGAATGTGACTCCGGATACGAACAACAGGACCTTACGTGCGTCGAGATTAGCGATCCCTGCGACGACATCGATTGCTCTAACCACGGTGACTGCGAGATCGACAACGAGGGCTTCCCGTTCTGCAATTGCGATTCCGGCTACAAAGCAGCGGAAGACGAAGACCATGAATGCGTCGTCGATCACTGCTACGATATCGACTGCTCCGGCAATGGTACCTGTGTTGTCTTCGACGACGAGGGTCACTGTCATTGCGACCCGGGCTATATTGACGAGGGAGAGCAATGCGTTTCCGATCCCTGCTACGATGTCGACTGCTCCGGCAACGGCACCTGCCAAATCGACGGCGTTAAGGCATCCTGCAATTGCTATTCCGGTTTCGAGGAACAGGAGCTCGAGTGCGTCGAGATAGACGGTTGTGACGGCGTCGACTGCTCCGGGTACGGCACCTGTCAGACCAACTCCAACAACGATCCTTACTGCATCTGCGATTCCGGCTATCAACAAGTCAATGATACCCAATGCGTCCACGGCTGCGATGCCGGCAATATCAACGACTGCGATTATTGGGTTCTCACCAGCAGCTTCTCGCAATGGGATGGCAAGCGCTACCCCTCCACGGGTGCACCATCGAGTACCGATACCATCAAAGCGGCCTTTGATATCGAGTATGAAAATCGAGCCTATATATTTACTGAAGACCGAGTTTACGCGTTTCGCCCCTCCACTGAAGCCTGGATAGGGAATTGGTCGCTAGCTCATTTCGAAAGCGACTTATCCTCTGTCGATGAGCTCATCGGGGCCTATACCGCCGCCGCCACCGACGGTACGGACCACATCGTCATGAAGGCAAAGAATTATTCAGACGCCAGTGACGAAATGCGTCTGTGGATCAAAAATTATGTCCCCTCTACAAACTCCTTTTCCGATGACGGCAGCGAAAATCAAAACCGGTTATTCTCGTGGGGCTCCGACAACGGCAACGAAAATGCTCCCCCCCTGTCAAGCATTCGCCTCAGTTGGGTGGAAGTCGACAATTCCACCGGATGGGTCACCGGCGACCCCTCCCAGATGTGTGACACCTCGGCAACCCAATCCAGCCGATACAACGCATTTATAACCAGCAATAGCGTACATATCCTCGATCAAACGCACTGTAACCCCTCCTATTTTTACGACCCACTGGACTTATCACAGTTTGCTCCTTTTCAATCTTCGACCGCCCCTCCGTCAATGAATAACGTAGGGGGCGGCTTCTTGCATCAGGGCTCAGTATACCTATTTCGGGGCAATTGAATTGCTCGGCGGCCGTCGATGATCAGTCCAGGGGAATAAAAGGGTCCTCTGGAAAATCCTGATGAGGCTCGCTTGAATGCTCTGGCTGTGGCTCTGGTTCCGGTTCCGGCTGTGGCTGTGGCTCTGGTTCCGGCTGTGGCTGTGGCTGTGGCTGTGGTTCCGGTTCCGGCTGTGGATCTGGCTCCGGCTCCATCACATCTTCTTTAGGGGCATCCACCTCCTCTCGAGGGGCCTCGCCTTTGACCTCAGCCCCATCCAGTTCGAATGTGCGTTCTGGCATGTCCTCTTCGCTAAGCTCCGGTGGTTCGTCGTCGGCAAGCCAACTCCAATGCAAAACACCGGCCACCAATAGGACGGAGATCGACAACAGGCCGACGACGCCCCCAACCGCCAGGACCACCGCCGGCCATTTGCCTGCCGAGTTCTTCTTCCCTTGTCGCTCGGCATCGACCTCCCAGGTATCAACATCTCCACCATCGCCGCCATCGACGAGTTGCGCCGTCGTAGCATCCCTCTCCCTTTTTCTGAATTCCACTTTATCGAGCTTCACCGTCGGTGCATCGACGCGCAGATCCCGGTCCTCATCCCACTGCTCCAGCGCCGACAAGACCTCCCGCGCCGTCTGATAGCGCCGCTTCGGATCCTTCGCCACCATACAATGAATCGCGCTGCGAAGGCCCAGCGGAAGTTCCGCCGAAGAGTGAATCAGGATCGGCTCGGAGGCCAGTTGTTGCCGAATGATATTGACCATACTCTCGCCGGAGACCGCCTTTTCACCGGTCACAAGTTCATACCCCACAAGCCCCAAACAATAGATATCCGCGGGGGGCCCAATTTCCCCTCCTCGAAGTTGTTCCGGCGACATATAGCGCGGTGTTCCCACCACCTTTCCGTCCTTCGTCAAATCCAGCCGTGTAAAATCCGGTGTGTCCTGGCTGGGTTTGGCGATTCCAAAATCCAGTACTTTGACCCGATCGCGGCGTCCCACATGTTCATACAACATCAGATTCGCCGGCTTTAGATCGCGGTGCAAAATCCCCTTGCTATGTGCTTCCTCGATGCTGGACAGGCATTGGCGCAAGATAGAAACCACTCGTTCCGGTTCCATCGCCCCCTGCTCCTCCATGACCTCTTCCAGGCTCTGTCCGGAGATGTACTCAAAGACCATATACGACATACCGGAGTCGGTATGACCGTAATCGTACATGGTGATCGTGCAGGGATCTCGCAGTCTCGAGATCACCTTTGCCTCGCGCCGAAAGCGCTGCATCCATCCCTCAACCTCGGACCGTTTCAAATCCGAATCGACGGTCCCGTCGGCCTCCATTCGAACCGGTTTGAGGACCTTGATGGCCACCGTGCGCCCCAGATCGACTTGAGTCGCTCGAAAAACGCGCGCAAATCCCCCGACTCCAAGCAGCTCTTCGATACGGTATCGGCCTTCGAAGACGGTGCCCGGCTCCAGAGCTGTCCACTCCATGCTAAGCCTTGAGAAACTCGCTATATGACTCCGAGTTCCCTCCTCACCTCACCGCTTGAGACGAGTCAATAAGGGACTCTACGGTAACAAGTATCGGCGACAGCGACAACGCAACAGCCCGGACAACATCGGACGTCAAAACCCTTTTCAATATCCCATTCGCAGGGCTCAGCAATCGTCCCCCTACCTCCCCCACGCGGCCACCACAGCCTCGCCAAGGTCACGACCGAGTGCAGATTCGCTGTGACCATATGTCACACTCGAAACCGAAGGCGGTGACACTATGCCCTACCACCCTACACTATCGTACATTTGACTACATCCAACCGCACAAAACTATTAGCCCATAACCCCTTAGATTTGCAGAGCTTTTATCGCCTTCCACCGCCTTGGAACATGCATTGCATCGCTTAAGAGAGCGTTGCGTCTTCTAATATTCCCAAAATGAGTTTCCAGGAGGCTGTTCATGAAGAGTTTAAGATGGATTTCAACACTGGTCCTTGCATTTTTCGTGCTCACCACGGGCTGTAGTGAATCGGTCATCGAGACCTCGAATGATGCAGAGTCCGAAGATGATCATTCCCATACCCACGACCACTGGGAGATGATCACCCTTGAGGACTCCGCCGCCATCTCCGAGACATTCACCGATGGGGCCGCTCAGTTTCAACCATCGCAGACTCCAACTTTTGAACAGGTGGGGCTGTTGATCGACGGTGAACTCACCGACGATACGCTCCAATTTCGTGTCGAAGACAGTGCAGGAGTCTGGACGGACTGGGAGCACGTCGAAATCACATGGAGTGAAGCCGATCACCACGTCGGCCGCATCTTGGTCGATATCGATGCCGAGACCCTTGAGTTACGGGGCGCCGAGACACTCGACTACGTCGCCATGGAATTCTACGAGGAACAGCAGGCCGATCTGGAATACCAGACCCGAGATCTCTCATTGACGCCCCCGTCCAGTAACGCCGGCACCTCCGAGCTTCGCACCTATCATCAGGCCGTTTCGCCTCCGGCGATGGCGGTTCGACGAGCCGATTGGGGAGCCCTGCATCCGAATAAAATCTGTGGCCTGTCGCACAACCCGAGCCGAATGAGCATCCACCACACGGCGGGGCCGACCAACGACGGCGCCGATCCGGCGATCCGAATGCGGGGCATGCAGGCGTTTCACATCAACAACCGAGGTTGGTGCGATATCGGTTATCACTTCGTGGTCAGCCAAAGTGGTGTGGTCTACAAAGGGCGAAAATCCACGCTGCACTGGGGTACCCACGTGGGCAATGAAAATCACAACAACATAGGCATCGCCCTCATCGGCGACTATCGATATCAGCATCCCCCCAACCGCCAGATCGATCGAACCGTCGACATCGTCCGCTGGGTCTCCCAGACCTTCTCCATCCCCCTGAATCGAAACGTCGTAAAGGGCCACGGAGAATGGCCTGGACAGACCTCGTCCTGCCCGGGCGCCAATGTTCGAAGCCGCATCAACGAAATCCTTCAGCGAGCAGGTCAGGGAGGCTCCGGCGTGCCCCAAGAGCCAGATCCAGAGCCGGAACCGGAGCCATCAGAGCCCGTCTTCGGAAACCTCGATCACGAAGCGACCACCGATTTTGCCGCCACCTCCGACGGCAACGGATACTGGTTACTCGGTGGCGATGGTGGGG
Source organism: Myxococcales bacterium (assembly GCA_007119595.1). Classification (GTDB taxonomy): domain Bacteria; phylum Myxococcota_A; class Bradymonadia; order Bradymonadales; family Bradymonadaceae; genus SLJM01. The sequence continues at coordinate 555 of SKPJ01000248.1, read as the reverse complement.
TATTTACCTTTGGGAACGCCGAATTTTTCGGCTCCGTTCCCGGCGTAACCGAGGACGACCATACGTACTACTCACCCTTCGTTCGTATCGTGCCCACCGCCGATGACGACGGGTACTGGCTACTGGCTCGAGACGGCGCCGTATTCACCTTTGGTGCCGCTGAATTCCACGGCTCGATGCAGTCCTTTTCTCCGATGCCCGAGGGACCGTTTATGGACCTGGTTCCGATGGCCAATGGAAAGGGATACTGGATTCTGGCCGCCGACGGTGGGGTATTTACCTTTGGTGACGCCGAATTCCACGGCTCGATTCCGGAATTGGATCTCCACAGCTACGAGCCGGCGCAGGCGATGGCGCTGACCTCCGATGAGGGCGGCTACTGGATTGCAACCAACGACGGCGGAGTCTTTACCTTCGGAAACGCTGAATTTCACGGCTCCGAAGGCGATACCGACTTGGCGGAACCGGTCGTCGATATTGTGCCACTGGCCAATGACGACGGTTATTACCTGATTGCCACCGACGGAGGCGTATTCACCTTCGGCGATAAGCGCT
>SKPJ01000320.1 GCA_007119595.1 Myxococcales bacterium | reverse complement strand
TCGATATCGGCTTAACACTTGGAGTAGCCTCCGGCTACGCCTGCGGTTGCGCCGAATATCGATCTCAAAGATTTCATCTCGGCCCTGCTCAGATTCGGAATTTCCGGATGAGAACTAGTTAGAACGGGAATCACTTGGTTGCCCTTTCTGTTGTAGCTGCGACGATTGCCGAGCGATCATCTACGCCATATCAAGAGACGACGTGCTACAAACGCTTGCCGACATCCCGAATTCTCGCGCTCGCCAGCAAGAGCTTCAATATCGCCTTCAGCACCTCGAGCGAGAAGCGATCATTCAACTGCTCTGCCTTGCGCTCGACGATCCCTATCCCCCGCTGCGACACGATGTCGCCGAGGGTTTTCAGGTGCTCTTGGGACGCGGCGAAGGACCAGCACAGCCGTTGGACGATGAAATCACGGGCTATCTGGAGGCCATTGCCATCAACCAACGGCCGGAGCACGAGATTACCCGAAAGCTGAACGTCCCGCGGGAATTGCTCCCCGAGGATTCACTTCGGGCCCGGATCACGGCATGCGTGGCGCTCGAGGCGTCGCCGAATCCGAAACAGACGGTGGAGGTCATCCGGCCGCTGCTCCACGAGGAGTCCGCAGATCTGCGCTACCAGGCACTGATCGCCATGAATCGGCTCGTCCCGAACACCCAGCTTTTGCACGACGTGGTGGTCGACGCCCTGGACGACGGGGATCCGGAGATCGTCGTCGTCGCCACACAGATCGCCGTGATGCACGGCTGGGCCGATCTTGTATCGAGATTCCTCCACGCCCGCGCCCGGCTTCGCGGCGAGGACCGCACACAGATCACATTTTCGGTCGGTGAACTGATCGACAACTCGGAGTTGACTCCGTCCGATCTTCCCGCCGAGGCCCGCGGGGACATGATCGCCGAATGTGTCGACGCCCTGCGCCACGAGCCGCATACGGCGGCCGCCATCAAGACCCTGGCCAATCTGGAAGCCCGGGAAGCCATCGGTGAACTCGTCCAGGTCACCAAGCGATGGTTTGCTCATCCCATCCTGAAAGTAGAAGCCGCGGCCGCCCTGGTCGACCTGGATAATCCGGCGGGTGAAAAATACCTCGAAAAAGCACTTCATTCGCGCCGTAAAGACTCCCGGGGCTACGCCCTTCGAGTCGTGGGCGAGCGCAAGCTGTCACGCTATTTTTCACACCTCGTCGACGTCGCGACCAGCAACGACTACCACGCCGACACCGCGGCATTGGCCCTCGCCGACTACGGTGGCGACGAGGCCCGGGCAATTCTCAACGAATTGGGCGACTCCCATCCCAACACCGAAGTTCGCCGCCTGGCCACCCGAGCGTTGACCAAGGGTTTGGCCCTCGATCCGCGCTCCTTCGACGCCACCCTCGATCGCTGATTTCGCTCTGATTGTCGAGTTTTGTATGACTGATTCTATCCGACTATTCGATACCCACGCCCACCTCGATTTTCCGAAACTATCCGAGGATATCGATGGTGTTATCTCCCGGGCCGCCGATGCCGGCGTGAAAGCGATTGTCACCATCGGTGCCAGCGATGGATTGGAGAGCAATTATCGGGCCCTCGAGATCGCCCGGCGCTTCGATCATATCCACTGTACAGCCGGCATTCACCCCCACGATGCACATCTATGCGACGACGAGGCCTTCGCGATTATCGCCGATGAGTTTGCTGAACTTCCGGAGGTGGTAGCCATCGGAGAAACCGGTCTCGACTACCACTACGACAACTCTCCACGTCAGGTGCAAAAAGACGTCTTTCGCCGTTTTTTGCGGCTGGCCAAAGAGGTCGACAAACCGATCGTCATCCACAGCCGCGACGCCGACGCCGATACGGTCGATGTCTTGCGCGATGAAGAAAGCAACCAGGGCATCCTTCATTGCTTTACGGGTTCTGCCGAAATGGCCAACCAGGTGCTGGAACTGGGTTTTTATATCTCCTTTTCGGGCATCGTCACCTTCGGCAGTGCCGACAAATTGCGCTCCATCGCCGCCGAAGTTCCGGCGGACCGCCTCCTTGTGGAGACCGACTCCCCCTTTCTCGCCCCCTCACCAAACCGTGGAAAGACAAACGAGCCGGCCTTCGTTCGACACACCGCTGCCGCCATCGCCGAAGTACGCGGAGAGTCCCTTGAAGAGCTAGCAGAGCAGACCTTTGAAAACGCCTGCCGCCTCTATGACTTGGGTTGATTTTCCGATTTTGAACGGCGCTCGGCTCTCAACCGTTGCTGAAGTTTCTTAAGTCCCGAGGGCTTCGTTTTGGGTTCTGCTGGCATCTCGGACTTTGGTTTTGACTCTGTTTTTGTTTCGACGTCTTGAGGCGCCTGCTCATCCGGAGCCTTGAACTGGGGCAGATCAGGCACCTCGCGCATCGGCTGAGTAGCCTCGGCAATTTTTTCCCGTCCCACCGGCGTAAATTCCGCCCACAACGTCTGTCCATTTTCGAGAGCCGGAAAAAAATCCTGAAATACCCCCTTGGAGATATAGACGTTTTTTACCTGCTTCATCTCAAAGGCTGTTCCCAGGGCAGAGGCGACAATATCCTCATGGGAAACCATGTAGATTTTGCGCATCATGTCGCTGCAGCGGTGAACCCATACCGATGGACGGCTGACCGGCTTGACAACGACCTCTCCATCGGAGTCCTTTTCAGCGCGAACCTTCCGGCGCATTTTTTCGACATCCTCCATGACGCGGCGATACATGCGTTCGACAAACGGTCGCTTCCCCGACAATTCCAACGTGATACCGCCGAAATCGAAATGAAATCGCGTATCGTCATCACCGGCCATATCGCTGTCCTGTTGTCTCGTAGTGAATCTAGTTCATCATTATCATCGCGCGATATGCCGTGTTCAGCAAGCGTCACCGCCCGTCAAACTCCCGCCAATGGGGTATGGCCAATGGAGCAACTGGCGAGTCCATCGTCGATAGCATACAATTTCGCCGAACAGTCGCCTTCAAGTCCCCTTTCCCTCTATCCTCGAGGTCCCAAACGTGCGCCTCTTCGACGTCACCGGCATTGTCTTCGTTTCAGTCTGGATTGGCATCGTCGGCGCCTTCGTCATCGTGGGCCAGGAGGACGGGAAATCCAGCGGGATTCCCCTTGTCGGTGGCGAGTTTGAACTCTACGAGGACACGACCTGGATGACCGTATATCGCGAAGGCAACGAAGTCGGTGTGCTGCGCGAGGACCGAACGCTTTTGATCGACGGTTGGCTCATCGAGACCCAGGGCATCGTCCAACTCAATCTCATGGACGACAGCTATTACTTCAACTTCACCTCTCGCTCCACGCTCAATGAAGAACTGATATTGCGATCTGCCACTGGCGAGGTGAAAGCCTTCGGCATGGAGTTGTCGATGAACGGCCGTCTTCATCACAACGAGGGCCGTCCGGAATTGCACGTCAATGTCAACCTCGACGATTCGTCACAGCAATTCATCGCCGAACTCGACCAGGCCCCACGGCTGGCCGCACATGCCATTCCCCAGATGCTGGCCAGCGAAGAATTGGAAGAAGGGGTGCGCTTTCAGCAGGAGTTCTTCGATCCCCTCACCTTGTCTCCTTCGACGCTGGAAATGATCTACGAGGGTCGAGATGAGGTCACCAATATCGATGGGGACTACCCCGACGCCCATGCGTTTCGACAATCCGTGGGCGGTTTCGTCAGCGAAATCCGCGCCGATTCCCGTGGTATGGTCATCCAGCAGACGCTGCCAATGCAAGTCGCCATTGCTCGCCTCCCAGAGGCGCTGGGGAGAAATCAATTCCACGACTACTCGGAGGCATTTGAAGAAGCATCCGAGAAATCTCCCCCGTTTATCCGCGCCATCGACACCGAAGATCTCTTGGCGTTGGTCTCCCGCTTTGGAAGTGGTCAGGTCGATCGACTCCGGCCCGTCGGCGAGGGTGAGGCCATCCTGAAAGATGAGGCCGAGGATGAACCTTCGAGAGGCTTCGAAATTGCCCCACTGCCGGCCCCGGAATATCGAGATCTGATGAGTCCCAGACAACACGTCGCGATCCAGACATCGGAGCACGCTCGCATCGAAGTCGGTACTGCCAATCCCCTGTGGCATGCCGGTCTGGCACCCCAAAACTCGTCATATACCCCCGTCACGACACCAGATGATCACGAGTCGGTCGCCGATCTGGCCGATGCCCTCGGCGAGATCATCGACACCGGAACCACCCAACTCGACTCCGCATCGCTTCGCGAAATTGCCACATTGTCCACCGAATATTGCGCCGATGATCTGCTCGAGCTCGCACTGCGCGATGTGGGCATCCCCTGGCCTTCCATATTGGACTCCCAGCCCGCAACCCCACTGGAATGCCTGGCTCTACTGGCCGACGCCCTCGCAGCGCGAAGTCTCCCGCCACATTTTGTCCACGGGGCGGTCGCCGAAGGCGATCACTTCGCACCCCGGATCTGGCTGGCGCTGTACCACGACGGAGAGTTTATCGGCTCCCTGGACATCTTCGCCCCCGATGGACAGGTGGGCTCCAACCACGTGCAACTCTACGTCGATGACGTCTACGACGCCGGGCCTCTCGACGAACTCAGCCGCTCGATAGCGGCACTGTAGACCTCTTGCGTTCATGCCTTTATAGCCCGAGCACCGCATCATGACTGATACCACAGACTCCACCGAAGCGCTGGTCCTCGTTCGCGGCCTGACAAAGCGCTACGGCGATTTCACGGCCGTCGACAATATCGAACTGACCGTACCGGTCGGTCAGGTCTTTGGCGTTCTGGGACCCAACGGCGCTGGAAAAACCACCACCATGCGCATGATCACCGGTCTCATCGAACCCACTGACGGGTCGATTGTCATCGACGACTTCGATCTCAACGAAGACACCGTGGAGGCCAAAAAAGTGACGGGCTTCATCCCCGACAGGCCCTACGTCTACGATAAGTTGACGGCCTTTGAATACCTGCGTTTCATCGGTGGGCTCTACGGAATGACCCATTCTGATATCGCCGATCGAATCGACGAACTGCTCACACTCTTCGAGCTCCGGGAGTGGAGCGGCAATCTCATCGAGAGTTTCTCCCACGGGATGAAACAACGGCTGGTCTTCGCGGGGGCCCTTCTACCCCGGCCGCGTCTACTCGTCATCGACGAGCCCATGGTCGGCCTCGATCCCAAAGGACATCATCTGGTCAAAACCCTCTTTCGCTCCCTCGTCGAAGAAGAAGAGATGTCGATCCTCTTGTCGACCCACACTCTGGAGGTCGCCGAGGAGGTTTGCGACCAGATCGTGATCATCAACCACGGCCATATCATCGCCCGCGGTACACTCGGCGAGCTGCGGCTGGAATCCGGAGAAACGGACGGTACCCTGGAGCAGGTCTTTCTTCGAATCACCGAAGAATCACAAGACGAGCGCGATCAATCCGTGGCCCGCCGATTCGGTCGAGAAACCGATTCGGACACCGGGCACCGGGCGGAGGAAGCATCGTGATCTACGATCTTTTGACGATAAAGTTGCGCGCACTGCGGGGAAGCATGCGTTCCAAGCAGGGGCGAATGCGAATTCCCGTCTTCGCCGCGATGAGTCTGGTTTTCGCCGTCATGCTCTACGGTTCTGGCGAGTACGTGGTCTCCAATGCCCTCGAGAT
>SKPJ01000220.1 GCA_007119595.1 Myxococcales bacterium | reverse complement strand
TCGCTTGGAGAACTGTGATTTGGGTCGGCGTCGTTGGGAAGTGACGATCCGTTCTCGGCATCGGTTTCGTCGTCGTTATTCGATGCTGTTGCATCGGGGTCGGCGATGGATGCATCCGGAAGTGGGCCTTCGACCTGGTTGTCTTCGGCGGGTTCGCTAAAGCAGGCGCCAAGGGCCATGGACAATAGGAGCAGAAGGCTCCATGGCACGAATCGTGGCATTTTCATGGATGACTCCAAGGCAAAAGATGATCCAAATTATGGTTGGAGGTCTACTCCAACGTTATAAACAAAAGCCGGGCCCCGTGATTTTGAGAGTGTGCATTGTTCCGTATTTCCCGATGCCGGCCTGGTTGTATTGGCTACACATAATATTTTTACAGTGGCCGGGGCTATTCATCCAGCCCTCGACCATGGCCTCCGGAGTGCCCCAATGATCGAAAATATTCTCCGCAGCACTGCTCAGTGTTCCGGGCACCATGGATACCCGGTCGCTGGCTGATACTCCTTCCGGGGTATCGTGAGAGTAAAAATTGCGGCCGGTCATGTCCCAACTGTGGATGCGGGCAGCGCATTCGAGTTGCGGGTTGAGCTCCACAGGAGGGGAGGGGCCATAGCTATAGGAGCCACACTCCTGCTCCTCCTGCCGATATTGATTGATGAGTTCGATGATCAACAATTCATCCTCGGTGGCCTGGCAATCCCAGGAAGCTGCGAGGTCGTCGCAATCGATCTCGAAGGGGTCCCAGGGGCTGGAACCGTCGTGTTCGTCGTCCCACAGATCAGCTCCACAGTCGGTGGGCTCGTCGGGGCCGGTGTCGTCCGTGGTACCGGTGTCGGAGGTCCCAGAGTCCACACCGGTATCGTCGTCGCTGCCGGCATCGCCGTCGGTACCGGTGTCGGAGATCCCGGGATCGGTATTGGTTCCGGTGTCCGATGTCCCGGAATCGGTATCGGTACCGGTATCGGCGATCCCGGAGTCGGCATCGGGATCGGCTCCGGTGTCCGATGGAGCGCCGGCGTCATCAAAGACATCGGGCCCGGTCACGTCACCGGTGTCCAGTGGATCGCCGGTATCGGAAGGAGTCCCGGAGTCCGTTGGCTCTGGTGTCGACGTGTCGGGGTGGGTAGATGCGTCCATCGGAGGCGGTATAGGGTCCGTTGAGCCCGTGTCTTCGGGGTCACCGTGGACGTCACCAGGAGTAGTATCACCGGGAATGCCAGTATCGGTGTCACCGATATCTGTAGCTTCGGAAGTGTTGAAAGCAGGATCGAGCTCATCGACCTCATCGGGTTCACTGACGCACCCAAGATGAGCGCAGAAAGCCAAAAGCAGGACGGGTAGAAAATAACGAATCCAAGTATTCATATCGGCAAAGGCCAGCGCTAAAAAATGTGATCCTTCGTGGTTCTCACCAACAAATCCCGGAGCCGGTAATTTTTAAGGTGTGCATGGTTCCGTACTTACCCACACCGATCGATGAATAACTCCCGCACATCATATTTTTGCAATGACCGGGACTGTTCATCCATCCCTGGACTGCCCCCTCTGGAGTTCCCCAAAAGTCATAGATATTTTCAGCAGAACTGTTCAATGGGCCGGGAACAATGGAGACCCGATTGCTCGGCGACAATCCCTCGGGGGTGTCGTGAGCGTAGTAATTTCGACCGCTCATATCCCAGCTATGAATGCGGGCGGCGCATTGCAATTGGGCGTTCATCTCCATGGGCTCGGAGGGGCCATAGGTACTGGAGCCGCATTCCTGTTCTTCCTGTCGGTATTGATTGATGAGTTCCAGGATTAGTTCCTCCTCATCTGTGATCTGACAGTCCCAGGAGGCCGCCAATTCGTCGCAGTCGATCTCGAAGGGATCCCAGGGATCGGATCCGTCGTGGTGATTATCCCAATAATCTTTTCCGCAATCGTTGGGGTCTGCCGGCTCGGTTGGTTCCGCTGGTTCCGAGCCAGAGCCCGTATCTTCCGGTTCTGTGGGTTCCGTTCCGGAGCCCGTATCTTCGGGCTCCGATCCGGTATCTTGAGACGGCGAACCGGTGTCTTGGGAATCTGAGCCGGTGTCTTGCGAATGGTGTTCACCGACATCGACGTCGTCTTCTAGCGGCGATGATGTGTCCTCATCTGAGTGCTCATGGTGGCCGGTGTCGCGACTTGAAGTGCCGGTTTCGCCATCAGTGGTCGGTGACTCCCCGGACTCACCGATATCTATTGTGTCACCGGCATCTGAAGAAGACGAGTGCTCGGGAAACGCCCGGTCGGGGTCGCTCAGGCAACCGAAGGACGCGATCGCGATGATCAAGATGAGCAATAAAACCGGTTGAGCAGTCACAGATCTCATGATCCTGGTTCCATTTAGGGTTGAGCAATCGTCTTCATCTGGGAAACCGAGCTAGAAATGAGCAAGGAAAAAAGGTGCAAAATGGTGGCTGCAGAGATCGCTACCCCTGTGGTGCGCAGACCCCGGTTCCGTCGCGCCACCGGCGAATTCAATCAAGTATAGCAGACCAATCTTGAACTTCTTAATCAAGGAATGTCTGCTGAGGATTTCTTAATGCTGAGGTGGTGTAACTGCGGCATCGGCGAGAAGTACGTTTCGGTGAAGTGATGAGGCGTTGAATGCCGCAGTGGGGGGATGGTTCAGGAATCCGGACGCTGACTGCGTTCTCGTCCTACGAAGACGGCGATGGCCGCCAGAAATAAAATCAATCCCACCAGCACCATCGAACCAATCCACAGGAACATACGGACTTCGTCACCGGGAAGGGTTTGCATCTGGGCGGTGATCCACATCTTCGACTCCTCGGCAGGTGGCGATTCGAGCGGCCCGGCAATGAAAGCTCAAATCTAAGCACGGCACTGGCGCTACAGAAAGACGATTCCGATTCCGCCGATGGCCACGATGGCGAGAGCGGCTGCGATGACTCCAATCCACCAGATCGGGATCGCCATATCCGGCTGGCGGCTATCTTTGAGTTGCATGGTAACCTTGCGATAGCTGAAGAAAGCCAGCCCCACGAGCAGCCCCCCAACTGTGATGAGGATGAGTCCAATTGCGGTGATGAGCCACGTCGGCTCTACTTCGCGCATGATTTCGATGATCCCGAGTCCGACGGCCATCGATGCCAATCCGGTGCGAATCCATCCCGCAAAGGTGCGTTCCTGGGCCAGAAATGTACGCTGATCAGCCCATTTCGTGCGCTCCTCGGCCAATTCTGTGCGCTCTTCCGCTTTTTCTGTGCGCTCTTCCGCTTTTTCTGTGCGCTCATCCGATTCGCTGGTCATCATTCCCCCTATCGTCTTGCACCGTCGACCCGGCGTGTAGATAAATTTGGTAACCCAGCGCCGTCGTGCAATGGGCGAGCGATTACGCTCCACGGACGTATGACAGCAGTAATCGTCGGGGTTGTTGGATTTGCTGGTCGGCGGAAGGTGGAACAAGAAGCAGCGAACGCAGTAGTAGGGAACCTGGGGACCCGACGGAGATGGATCACAACCACGAGACGACGATTCTTGACTGGCGCAGCAGTGCCGATTACACGGGGTGTGCTGTCCGTTTTGGCCACTGTGGAGCCGACCGATCATGCCCTTTGAGCTATATCCGCTTGTACATTACGTCCAATACCTCGGCATTTTCCTATTTGCCGGCGGAGCGATCGGCGCCATCGCCGCCTCGGATCTGACCATTCGGCAGCGAGCGGCCTATTTTGTGGCCGCCCCGGGATTCATGATGGCCTGGGGCGGAGGACATATCGCGACCGATTATCTGGAGCACGAATTATTCAGTCCGTGGCATGTGGCAGCATTTTTGTGTCTCGTGGCGTCGATGAATCTGGTGCATTGGAGCGTGGCCGCAGAAGGTCGAAAAAGCCCCGTCATTTCAGTGCTGATAGTCGCCACTTTTTTGGGCGCTGTAGCGTTGGGGATCTTCAAACCCTTTTGAGAACGCCGAGTAAGGAATGACGAAGAAGTCGAAATTTTCATTGCGTCACTTCGGATGGATCGAAGGAGCTTCCCTGGTGGTATTGCTCTTCGTCGCCATGCCCCTTCGCTACCTCGGCGATATCGACATCGCTGTTCGAGTGGTGGGGATGGTTCACGGTTTGCTATTTATGGCTTTTTTGGGCTGGGTGGCGGTCGCTGCGCGACGCCATCGGTGGTCGGTGGAGAAGATCGCCGGAGCCGTGATGGCATCGGTCATTCCCTTCGGCCCATTCGTGGCCGATCTGGCAGAATAACAAAAAATTAGAGCCCGCCCCCCAAAACGACTGCGGGCCCGTGGAGATCATTCTGACTTGACCTCTATTTTGCGCCAGTGACGCTTGGCTTCCTCGCTTTTCGGAAGCTCGATGCTCAACACCCCGTTTTTGAAATTGGCGCTGATTTGGTCGCGCTCGATTTCTCCCGGAAGGGGAAGGCGTCGATGGAACATCCCGTAGGAGCGCTCCCGGCGAAAGAAGTTCGTCTCGTCTTCTTCGACATCTTCGGTGCGCTCGCCGTGGACGGTCAGCGTGTCATCGGAGACCGTGATGTCGATATCGTCTTCGGTCATCCCCGGGACGTCGGCGGTGATTTTGAAGGCGTCGGCCGTTTCACTGAGGTCCATGCGCGGTCGAAATCGCTGCATGCCCATCATCGAGGAACCCCTGCGGCCCATCGATGTTGGCATAGACATCGACATGGGCATCGGAAAGTCGTCGAAGAAATTTTCGAAAACCCGATTGATTTGATTCTGTAAATTCATAAACGATCGGGTCATCTCCCCCATCTCACCGGGTTCTTCCATCTCCTGACGCGAAGATTCCATCATGCCGCCGTTTGAGCGACGTCCAGTCCATCGTCTTAGCATATTCATGATCGCAGTCCTTTTTCCAAGAGTTGTTTGAGGTTTATTTCTCACGTGTTGCAAATGGCGCTCCGAGCGAAATATTCGGCCGGATCACCGCTGTCGTTGGCGACGGATGGGAGTGACGAAACGGCGGACGAGAACTGTGGAATCGCCTTTGGTTTCGGCATCGAAGTTGATCTTCCCACCCACTGCTTGTCGTCAATAGCGTTCAAACAGGTAAGTACGAATAGCGAGATGACAAGTAGACAGTTATCGAGCTGGTGAATCGCGCGGAGGCGATCGACGAGGTGTGAGTCGTTCGTAATATCTACGGCATTCACCCTCTCGTCCGCGCACCACCCGCTTGTCTCGGAGGACACCGGAGGTGGCGGTGACCACCGTATATTGGGGCCCCTGGCGTTCATCGACGTAGATGATGACCCAGTCGTGGGTTCGCCCCAACTCGTGGGCTCGTCGGGTGTTGCTGAAGAGGACAGTGAAATGATGTCCCTGCCGCTGAACCTCCATAATGGGCAGCCAGCGCTCGCCGTCGGGATTGAATCTGCGGGGAGCGATACGACGCAACTGTTGGGCCCGGGCTTTTTGTCGGTATTCGGTGTCGAGGCTGAGCAATAATTCTACGGGCGGAGGCTGGCGAGGTTTGCGCTCGGTGGTGCGGCGTCGGGCCCGACGGCGGGCACCGCGGTTGAGCATGCCCGCCAGGGCGTGACCGACGCCGGCGGCCTTGAGGGGGCCGATTCCCTCAAGCTGTTGGAGCCGGCCGTCGTGGACGGCGCGCTCCAATTCCTCCAGCGT
>SKPJ01000195.1 GCA_007119595.1 Myxococcales bacterium | reverse complement strand
TTTAGTCTGTCGGCCGATGCGTTTAGGTCGCCGTGGTCTCCCGAACCTCAATGAAACTAAGCACGAGCTCTGTCTTCCATATCCATCCCGTTGATGCGGTGCGGGAGTTGGCTGACCGTTTCGATGGATACGGTGAGTGCTGGCCTGCGGTGACTCCGGTGAAGGTCAGGATACGGAGGCTTCCAGAACTTCGCGCACGTGGTGATCGGAGGGGTCCAACTCCAGTACCCGCCGGCACAGGTCGATTGTGCGCTCGGTGCGGTGGGTACAGATCGCCCGTTCCAATAGATTGCGCAGATAGTGTGTGACCTCGCCGATGACGGGAGCTGGTACGAACGTATGACGGATCCGGCGGCGTTCGCGGCCCTTGCACAGCAGAGCATGGGCCAATGATAACTTGTGGGCATATTCGCCATCGGCGTGGGCGCGCAGTCCCCGGTAATTTCGCTCGACCAGTTCTGTGTAGGCCGACCAATGAAGGGCGAGCGCGGAAAAGGGTTCGCCGGTGCAATGGCCCGGACGAGGTGCGTCGACGATGATGTCGGCACTGTCCAGTGCGGCGAGATAGGAGAGGGTAGAAGCCGGACAGGCCTCGGTCTCCCGGAGCAATTCGTCGAGGTCGTAGAACCCGGCGCGCAACGCCGTTACGACATCGGCCAATTCGGCGGTGGGGGCGATGGTAGATGCCGAGCCGCCCAGATCGGGCCGAAGGCGCAGCCTGCGCTTTTTTAATATGCTGATCTCGGTGGCGTGACGCATCCGGTGTTTCGAAGACACCGAAGCCTCCGGCTGGCTCGACAGGCGCCGGCCGAAGTCGGCGGCGGCGACGCGCCAACTAAGGCCCGGATGGTCGATGTGGAGTGAAAACCCGTTCCCACCGCGATCGGTGACCCGGCCCGCAAGACATAGCGGTGGATGGGGCTTTTCGGCACCGAAGATGAGAACTGCGTGGCGCGTCGCCAGACGGGGCGGCGATCCCTTTACGTCGATGGTTCCCGTGGAGAACACGTCAATACAGAGTCGTTTCCAAGTGCTGCGCGTCAAACCGGTGGCGTGATACACCGCGGGGGCCGAGCTGCCGGCCGTAATCGCCTGCACGGCCAGTGGCCGCTTCGGCAGCGAATCCCTGGCGGGGCCTGGAAAATGAAGATGGGCGACAAAGCGTCGGTGCGTGTCCATGATTTCCCCCGGAAGATGTCGTAGATTGGCGTACAGAAATGGCGCCATCGCAATTTGATCGATGAAATTTAATTTAATCAGGTTGGCCCGAAATGCCATTGAATTCCATTGCATCTCTGCGGGGGGCATGCACAATAAATGGGGCGTCAGACAAGCTCTATAGCGTTGATTCTTTTGGTCGGATGGATGGTTGATGTCACGACACGTTATTTTTCTGGTCCCCGGGTTTTTCGGGTTTTCGAATCTCGGCGGGATCACCTATTTCCACCACGTCAGCGAGGCGCTCCAAGAGGAGTTCATCAGCCGGGGCCACAGCGCTGAGGTGGTGGCGGTGTCCACCTTTCCCACCGGCTCGATCCGCCGTCGCACAGCCCGGCTCGTGGAACAAATGGCCGCCCATTCCGAACCCGATCAGGCCATTCACCTCGTCGGTCATTCCACGGGGGGCCTTGATACGCGTTTGATGACGACGCCCAATGTCGATCTGCCCTGCTCGGTGGACGTCGAGCCGCTGGCCCGACGGGTGGAATCGGTGGTGACCGTGGCGACCCCTCATCTGGGGACTCCGATCGCCTCCTTATTCAATAGCTTTTTCGGTCAAAATCTGCTGTGGGCTCTGTCGCTGGGGACGATTTATACGCTGCGCTTTGGGCGGCTTCCGTTGCGAGCGCTCTTCGAGTTGATGGGGCTGGTCACCCGCATCGATCGCCGGTTGGGATTGGAAAATACGATTTTGGAGCAATTTTATCGCGAATTATTCTCGGATTTCGGTGTCGAACGGGGGACGGAGATCCGAGAATTTCTCGATCATATTCGCGAGGACCGCTCCGTGATCGGCCAACTGACCCCGGGGTCGATCGATCTATTCAATGCATCGACCAATAATCGGCGCTCCGTGCGCTACGGCTGCGTGGTGACCCGGGCATCCGGGGTATCACTGCGGACGACGGCGTCGCTGAAGCTCGATGTCTACTCCCATGCATCCCATGTCCTGTTTCGGTTGCTGCAAGGCCTGACGGCGCGCAACGGACATTTCTTCGATCTGCACCCGGAACAAGAAAATCTGCTCGAGGAGTCCTATGGCGACGCGCCGAGCTGTCGTTCCAACGATGGAGTGGTCCCTACATTGGCCCAGATTTGGGGGAAGTTGATCCACGTCACCCGGGCAGACCACCTCGATGTCTGTGGACATTTCCGCGATCCCATCCACGACCCACCCCATGTGGATTGGTTTATCTCCGGCTCCGGCTTTAGCCGCCCCGACTTTGAAGCTCTGTGGTCCGATGTGGCTGAGTTCTTGCTGAAATAGGAAATGAGGCGCCGCGATTGGGGGGGAGATGAATCACACCCCGATTGGGGGCGCCGACTTGCATCACTTTTGAGGGAAAGGTACCGTATCGCGCTGATAAATGGGCGGTGGAAAGGCTATGCCTGCGCCCCTACGTTGGACTCGCCGAAGTGCCCGAACATGGGCCTTGAGTAGACCGGGAAGGTGACGATGAAGACTCGACATATATTGCTCGCAATCGCTTTGACCGCCGTCGCTATTTCCGTCGCCGCATGGGGATGCGGAGGCAATGGAATCGAGGCGACCGAAAACGCTGATCTATTCGTGGTGAGTGAGCAAATCGAACTCACCGCAAGCGGAACCGCCGAATTCTCCGAGAATCAACCAAGCCTGGAGTTGGAAAATATCGGTCAGGGGGAGATGGCGGTTCAGGTCGTGGAGTGGGTGGAGCGGCCGGAACGGCTGGAGGCCTTCTTCAGAGGACCGGTCACGGAGGCCGACGCCGACGTCCATTGCGAAAGTGACGCTGATTGCAGCGAGGGTGGGATTTGCTTGACCCATTTGAACTCCTGCAGGGACCTTGGATTTAAGGAGTTGCCGGATATGGTTCGGCCCGACGCCACCTTTACCCAGAGTCTGGTGCTCAGAGAGTCCGACGAGATCGTGGAATGCCCGGAGCTCTCCGACCCAGACAGTGTTCCCGAAGGGGTTCGCGACGGCTATTGTGGCGAAATCGCCGTGGAGACCAATGCACTCAACTCCGATGACGTAGTGACCAACGGCAACGCCACGATCTATATCATCGGCGATCCGGCCAGCGGCGAGTTGGCCTTGCCCAATACCTTTATCGAGTTCATCAATGCCCGTCCCGGAGAGACACAGACCGAGCAATTCGTGGTGGAGAATCTGATCTCCTCCCCGCTGACGATTGAGCGCATCAATTTTGGTGAGAATGAAACCTGGTTTGAAGTCACGCCGGCCCCCAGTGGGGCGGTCATCGAAGGGAATTCCTCGCAGACATTTACCTTGGCCATGACTCCCTCGGAATCGGAGGGCGATGACTTCTCCTTTGACTCCAGCGTTTCATTCGATTCGTCATCGACGGAGTCGGAACCGGGGATGACGGTGCGTGTGACCTCCGGTGTTGGCAATGTGCCGGAAATCGAGGTCGATCCGATGCAATTGTCCTTCGAGGAGAGCAATACCCAGCCACTGCGTATCTACAATCACGGAAACGCTACGCTGCCGCTGACCGGGATGGAGATTCGCCCCGGGGGAGAAGTGGAGGGCTATTATTCGGTGATGTACGAGGGAACGAATGTCGTCGACGACAGCAGTGCTCTCGACAATGTCCCTCCGGCGAGCGGTGATGAGCCAGGCGTTCGGGACTTTACCGTCGAATTCGACGCTCCTGAAGATGCATCGACCACGGTGGGAGAGCTTCGGATCAATCACGGCGAGTCCATGGGCACCACTCGCACCACGGTGAGCCTATTCGGTGATTCGGCGACGGTCGCCATCGGCGAAATTTTGCCGACGTCAATCAACTTCCGTAGCGATAGTGGCGGCGAGCCGCAGACGCGAACGATGTCGATTACCAATCAGGGAAATGACGATCTGGAGATCACCGACGTGGAATTGGTGGAACAGTCTCCGCAAACGAGTATTGAAAATTACGAAATCGAGGGTCTCGACGATCTGGTTGTTCCCGCTGGAGGAGTGGCGGAGGCGACGATCACCTACAGCGGAGAAACCGAGGCCGTTCAAGATCTCGCGGTATCCGTGGGATCCAATCACGCCGGCGCGCCGCAGGCGATGCAATTTCGGGTCACGGGCAACAATGTTTCGCCTCCGACGATGGAGGTTTCCATCGACCCCTCGTATACGACGGCCGCGGGCGTCGACGAAGTGACGACCTTTGAGGTGATCGACGACACCGGCCAGGCTCAGGTCCAGCAGGCCACCTGGCTGCTCCACGAGCGGCCGGCGGGAAGCCAGGCCACCCTCGTAGGGAACGGTTCAGAGGCGACGATACAGGCCGATGTGGCCGGTGATTACCGCATCTCGGTCATCGTCTCCGACGGCGACCGAGAGGTCCAAGAGGTGTTGGATTTCGTGGCCCAATGAGTTCGGGGTGTGATCCACCTCCGTCGGTTCTCGGTTGCGAAACAGCAGGACAAAGCTGGCTGTGTTGCCTCGGTCTTGCGGTGGCGTTGCCACGGCTGCGACCTCCCGCCTTGCCAGACTTTGCCCTGCTGTTCCGGCCCTTCGACCGACGGAGATGGATCACACCCATGAGTTCGGTGCTTATACCTTGACACCGTGGCGGGCCCTTATTATGGTCCGCCACCGGTTTGTCGGGCTGAAATTTTTGCCCCCCAAGACCATATAATCAATCAGTGGCGACCCCGAAGAGCAGGTGTGCTGCCCTTCGTTCGCTACTTGAAGACGATGAGAATCACTTTTTTGCATCGGCTGCGCCCGATGCGAAATCTGACGGAGAACAACTGATGGCTCAAGTTTTTCAAAATGTGAATACATTTTTTGTCGACGAGCGTCTCGAAGAGATGCCAACATTTCCAGAATGGAATACCGATAATATCGAACAGGCTCGTCGAGAGCTCGAAGAGTTGTACGAAAAGCGTCATGTTCTCCTGGAAGAGGACCCCCAAGACGCCGAAACTCAATATTATTGGGTGGGTTACGTATTGCGTGCTCTCGGGTATTGTTCATCGGTCTCCGAGCCGCCCCCGGGGGGATTGGAGACCAATGATCCCCGGCCCGATTTTACGCTCTTCTACTCCGCGGAGGATTTCCGGCGAGCCGTGGCCTTGCGAGGGCGCAGAGAGTTCTTCGCCAGTGCACTCGGCGTAATGCGGGTACTCAAATGGGATGCGTCGCTTGACGAATACGAGGAGTCCGAAGACGCAACCTACAGTCCGGCCTTCGATGTCGATCGACACCTGCGCGATACGGGAACGAATTGGGGAATTTTGACCAATGGCCGGCTGTGGCGTCTGTATCACCGCGATTCGTCGGGGTTGATGGACACCTATTACGAAATCGATCTCGTGGAGGCATTGGAGTCCAACGACGCCGATGCATTCAAGTACTTCTGGTTGGTCTTTTCACCGGAAGGACTCGGCGGCTCCGAGGTGGGCGGTGCGATCGTACAGCGGCTGTTGAATTGAGGTAT
>SKPJ01000120.1 GCA_007119595.1 Myxococcales bacterium | reverse complement strand
TCGATGGCGGCGCCGTCTTCGTCGTGTAGCTCCAGGGCCGCGCGGCGCAGGGCGTCGGCGATCTTTTCGGCGTATTTTAGCCGATTTACCTCGGTGGCCAGCTCCTCTTCTTCGCCCGGTTCCAGCTCTGCGGAGTCGATCTCGCCGAGTTGATAGCGAAGAAAATCGATGCGGTGTAGCCGGTCGCGGTCGTCCTTTCGCAATTGCTCCAGTCGGCGGCGCAGTCTTCGTACCTCGCGGTAGGTGCGATTCATTTCGCCACGCTCCGCATCGAGGCCTGCGTAGGCGTCGAGCAGCCCGATGTGCTCGTCGACGCGGACCAGGCTATAATGTTCGTGCTGGCCGCTGATGTCGACGAGGCCCCGAGTGGCGTCGGCGAGATTGGATACGGTGGTCAAGCTGCCGTTGATGAACACCTTGTTGCGACCGGTGCGGCTGACGATACGGCGTACGATGAGTTGTCCGTCGAAGTCGATGCCTCGGGCGTCGAGTTGTTCGGTGACGTATTTCGCCGCTGCTCCGCTCGGCTCGAAGACGCCTTCAACGACGGCTTCGTCTTCGGCGGTGCGAATCACGTCGGTGGAGGCCCGGCCACCGAGCAAGAGGTTGAGGGCGTCGATGATGATCGATTTACCAGCCCCCGTTTCTCCGGTGAGCGCCGTAAAACCGGGGTGCAATGGGATCTCGAGGTGATCAATGATCGCGAAGTTTCTGATGATCAGATGGGAGAGCATGGGCTTGACCGGTGTGCCAGACGAGATGTGCCACCGGAGTACGTCCGATCCGCGATGGCGGACACAGTGGCTGAGCGCTTCAAGGAAATAATCCACGGATGCCATGGATTCAACTAAGAAACATCTTTAGAAATGGCAAAATGGGAGATCGGGATGCCAAATAAGCGAGGAGATAAACCCTTAAATACGCTAAATGCGCTGGCAGATGGGGATGTCATTGATGCTGCATCCTGGCTCGAGGAGCGCGTTGAGTCGCTGATCGAGGCCCAGCGCTTCGAAGAGGCGATTCGCTATCTGCGCATGTTGATGTCCAAGGTCGAAGGTCAGCAAAACCAGCGCCAATGTGCGACGTATCTGGGGTATCTGTATTTGGTCGACGATGATCTGAAGCGATCGAAGCGATGGCTTCAACGGGCCCGAGAGTTGGGAGGCGTCGATCCCCACCTTGCCTACGCGCTGGGACACGTCGCCGGGTCCCAGGGAGAGCATGGTCGGGCAACCCTGCGGTTTCTCGAGGCCTTTGTGGATTCCGAAAATGGGCACGATGAGGCTGAGTATCTGCGCAGTGCCGCGTTGGCCATGATGCAGGTATCCGGGCCGGTAGCACCGGCGGCGGCGATGCTTTTGGGAGCCCTTGATCGAGACCTGGGCAATCCGTGGATTCTGGACGCGTTGGCACGGGTTTACGAGGCCGATCAGCGGTGGATGGAGAGTCTGCAAACCCTGTCCGTGTTGGCCACGGTGGTTCGGGATGCAGCAGAATCGGTCGTGGTATATCGGGCACCGGCAGCCCGCCAATTATTGCGCAACCAACTGATGGGGACGCCTGCGCGGCCCGAGGAATTGCAGCGACGGGCAAGGGCGATCAACGAAGCGGTGCGACAACAATTCGAGGTCGTGCTCGATGCTCACCAGTGTCGTGGACCGACCGGATTGGCACCCCTTCGATTTCCCCCTGCCTTGAGTCGGCTGGTGCGTATGCTGCAGTGGCGCGATCGCGGTGTGGAGTTGGTGGAGTCGGCGCAGGGCTTATGGGCTCGCGCGACGGATGAGAATTTCGACGAAATATTGGGTCAGGCCCGCCTGGCAGCGGCGATTCATCTATTGGTGGAGAGATTGCACTGGAGGGTACCGACACCGCTTGCGGAGGTAGCCAGGTTGCACGGGGCATCAGAGAGCGCGGTTCCGGCAGCCGCCCGGGTTGTAGCAGGGCGGCTGGGACTACAGCTCTTCGATGGAACTGCGTTGAAGACAACGCTGACGCTCAGCGAACAGCGCCGGGTCGACCAACTGAGCCGGGCACTCTTATTCGGCGAACGACTCGAGGATGTGCGCACGGCGGAGTTTCGAATCGGTGGATAAACCTCCGAGCCGTACGCTGGAGGTTATTTCGAGGTGGGACCGATTTCTTCCATGCAATCGTCGTCGGCGTCATCGTCGGCTTCGTCGGTGGTGGCCGCCGCTTCCTCTTCTTCGGGAAGGGTCTCCCCGACGATCTTGCGGTAGACGTAGCGCGATCCGACGGAGGCACCCATTCCCGCCGCCAGGGCAGCCGGTCCCATCGATCCGGTGAGCATATAGGCCACGATGGTGCCCGCCGTGCCCGACGATGAAGTGACGAATCCACAGCCCGCTTCGGCACCGGTGTGGATGACGGCCTGCTTGCCGTCAATGCGGCCCTCGCGCATCGCCTTCATGGCCTGAAAGCTCCCCATGGAACCGTCGACGACGGCGCCGGCAACGCCTGCGCGACCACAGATATAGGCTACCTGCTTGACCGGACCGGAGCTGACGGCGATTCGGGCTGCCGAGGCCGCTTTGCGGGCCACCGGCGACTGGGCAACGGCACGGGTGGTGTCCCCTGCGTTTTCGCGGGTCGCGGTCACGCCGTGGCGCAATGAGCGCAATGACGACTCCGACGTCGCCCGGCGCACGGCTTTTTTACCAGCTCGAGAAATCTTGCGTAGACCATCGTTGAGTAAATCCGACATGGGTCGAGCCTCCAAAAAAGGTACGGCGTCGCCGCCGCTTTGAAAGAATACTATGAGGCAGTAACCTCGTTCCTCCAAGATAAGCAACACGAGCGGTTCTGACAAATTCCGTTCACATCCCTGCGTTCGCCGATACTGTAGGCTGTAGGCCCAATTTCTCTTCCGTTGTGTTCTGCGCTGTCCGATTGGAGATTCGATGTACGTATTGCGAGAAGTTCATCCGCGAGATCTCGACGAGTTGCTCGATGTCGCTTTTTATCTCGACACCTTGAATCTTCCCGCCGATCGAGAGCGTCTGGCGTCGTTGATCGAGGAGAGTCGACAGAGCTTCAGCGGCGAGTTGCCCCCTCGCAAGCGCAATTACGTATTCGTTTTAAATAGCGGTGAGGAACTCGTCGGCACCTGCATGATCATCGGTCAGCACGGGACCTTCGAACGACCGGCCGTCTATTTTAAGATCGTCGAGGAACAGAAGTACTCCCGTACTCTCGACAAGTTCATGGTACATACGGTGCTGCAGCTCACTTTCGAATTCGACGGTGCCACAGAGATCGGGGGGCTAGTGCTGGACCCCGATTTTCAGGGACACCCGATGAAGCTCGGCAAGTTGTTGAGCTTTGTGCGCTTTTTGTTTATCGGCATGCACCGTGAGTGGTTCCGCGACGAGATCGTCGCCGAGCTATTGCCCCAACTCAATCCGGACGGGAGCAGCGATCTCTGGGAATGTCTGGGCGCGAATTTTACGGAGCTCGACTATCGGGAGGCCGACCGGATCAGCCGGGAAAATATCGAATTCGTTCGCAGCCTATTTCCGCAAACGCCGATCTACACCGCCCTGCTACCACAGAATGTGCGTGACAAGATCGGCGTCGTCGGAGAACCGACCAAGCCGGTGGAGACCATGCTGCGTTCGATTGGATTCGAATGGGATCGAAGCATCGATCCCTTCGATGGTGGACCGTCTTTTGTCTGTCCCACCGATGAGTGTCGTATGGTCCAGAGGACCCACCGCTCCGCTGTGGCCGGGGTGCTCGTTGAACGCGGCGAGGGCCGCGCGCTCGTGGCGAGCACGAAGGAGCGCGACGGAATTCGATTTCGCGCTGTATTGGCAGATTATGAGCGAAATCCCGATGGATATGCCCTGGACGCGGAGACGATCACGGAGTTGGGGCTGGAGCAGGGCGATGATATCGGGATCATGCCGCTTAGCGGCGAGGATATCGAGGACTTCCACCGCGCCGATTCCGACGAGGGAGAGTGGAAGAAATTGTAGAACTTGGGTCGGCTACTTTGGGTCGACTACACCGTGTTGCCAACACAGGTGGTGACGAAATGGGCATTCGTATCCCAGATTTCGTCTGGATCGGCGACAAATGGATCGGTGTCGAGGGCGATGATTTCTGCGCGAAACTCGGGGTGAAGGGCGCCGAGTTCGCTCTCACGGTGCGAGGCAAAGGCGGCGCGTTCGGTATAGGCAGCAATAATTTCGCTTCGATGTAGTCTGTCGCCGATCCGAAACGGCTTTCCGTCGGCTCCCCGGCGTGTCAATGCGGTGGCGATTCCATGCCATGGATTGAGATCATCGATGGGATAGTCGCTTCCGGCGGCAACTGTAGCGGGCATTAAAGAACGCCAGGGGAAAAGGCGTTCCAATTGTTCCTCATGGAGCAGTTCTGGGGCCCAGGGAGCGTCGCTTCTAAGATGAATGGGTTGGATGCTGGCAATGACATTGAGCTTCGAGAAGCGAGCAGTGTCCTCGGATGCCACCATCTGGGCGTGTTCCAGACGGGGTCGAAGGGCGGCGCGAACCGCTTCGGGAACCCGCTCAAATGCATCGAGGACTTCCCGTGCTGCGGCGTCACCGATGGCGTGCACCGCGACCTGCCAGCCGTCGTTCATTAACTGTGGTATTCGGCGCTCCAAAAAACCCTCGGGGTGCATCTTCAGACCGGTCGCTCCCTGGCGATAGGGCTCAAGCAGGTGGGCGCCTGCCGAGCCCAGTGCACCGTCGGCGTAGAATTTGACGCCGCCAATGCGCAGGGCAGCATCCTTGCGCTCGATCGGTCCCCGTTGGCGCCAGGTTTCGAAGGCATCGTCGGTACCGGCAACGAGGGCGTCGACGTGGAGCGGAAGTGCGCGCTCGTCGGCGAGCGTTTCCAGCATCTCGACATGCTCGACAGGACATCTGGCAATGGTGCAAAAGGCGACGCCTTGCTCGCGCAATAGTTTTGCGGAGTCCAACAGGGTCGCCCGATCCTCGGCGATGGTGGTCTCGGGAATGATATCCAGGACCGGCTTCATCGCTGCATCGACCAGCAAGCCCGTCGGCCTGCCCGACTCGTCGCGCTCGACGTGACCCCCGTCGCCGGGTTGGAATGAGTCCTCGATTCCGGCGCGTTTAAGGGTTGTCGAATTGACCCATATTGCGTGGCGGTCGACGCGGTGGATTCGAACCGGTTGGTCGGGAAAGAGCCGATCCAGATCACGGCGGGTCATTTGCTGGCCCCGTTGGAATTGATGCTCGTCCAGGTTGGTGGCGAATATCCATCCGTCTTCGCGCGGCGTGGCGTCGGCCAGGGTGTGGAGGGCCTCCTCGGCGTCGAGTCCCC
This sequence comes from Myxococcales bacterium, assembly GCA_007119595.1. Classification (GTDB taxonomy): domain Bacteria; phylum Myxococcota_A; class Bradymonadia; order Bradymonadales; family Bradymonadaceae; genus SLJM01. The sequence goes on along the minus strand of SKPJ01000120.1, from coordinate 383 downwards.
GAAGATCGACGGTGCCCGCGCGCAATCCCAGACCCCACAAGTGTATATGGGCATCGCCGGGAGCCGGAAACAGACAGGTGGCATCGGGACGTACGACGTCGTCTGCTGACGTGGCGCCCTGACGGGCATGATCGCCGACGGCCACCACCGTATCGTCGCGCACAAGGATGGCGTCGGTGTGAGCGCCGGAGGCATCGAGGTAAATTCGAGGGTGTTCGATGAGCATGAGGACTCCACAAATATGGATTTTTAACTCGTTCTTATCCGGAAATTCCGAATCTGAGCAGGGCCGAGATGAAATCTTTGAGATCGATATTCGGCGCAACCGCAGGCGTAGCCGGAGGCTACTCCAAGTGTTAAGCCGATATCGAGATCATGATTTC
>SKPJ01000240.1 GCA_007119595.1 Myxococcales bacterium | reverse complement strand
TCGAGAACGGGCCCCTCTTCGGTGACCAACGCGCCCTGGGATACGCGAATTTGCTCCGTCGCCGCCAGCGCACCATCCTGATGGCGTCCCCCGATAAGCCATACGGTTTCATCATCGTCGAGAAGTACGGCGGCATGACCGACGCGCGACGACTCCATATTCACCGTTGCCACGCCACCATTGGGATCGATGACCTCAGCGGTGGCGATGATGTCATCGGATTCGGGGCCCAGCCCACCGGCGACGATGACCAGGCCATCGCTATCGCGTCGGGTCGCGGTGTGCATTCCACGTGCGTCCTGAAGCGATACGGAGACTCCATCGACGGTAAACGGTTGCACACGCTCGCCGGGGGCAGCATTGAGATCGATGAGCTCCATTGATGTCTGGGGTCGAACCACCCCTTCGGTCAGTGAGAAACCACCGATCACGAGAAAGCGATCGTCTCCCATGGGGGTGACGGTATGAAAGGCTCGAGCGGTGGCCAGTCGATCCTGTCCGGCCACTTCCGCATCGATGGCAGCCTGGTCCCCGGAGAGTTCGGTAAAATAACCGGTGCTGGGATCAAAGAGCTGGATATCGTTCAAGACCTCACTGAGCTGCGGCACATGAGCCGGCTCATACGCAGCGGAGAGCTGTCCTCCGCCAACGACGAGGACCTGCCCCGAGTCGGTCGGATGAGCGGTGTGACCGACACGCCCCGACCAATCCACTGGCAACTGTCGAGAGTCAAAGGACGTTTGATCGAAACGATCCTCATCGCTTCCCCGAAACAGAGCACCCACTGGAGCGAAATCATCGATCCCGGCCAACATCGCTCGAAATCCCCGGTGTTCTCCGTCGCGGTCTTCAAAATCGAAGACCGGTGTGGCCCCGGCGGCGATGGGCCCCTGGGCTCCATGAATTTCGAAGTCCATGCGCAGTCCTTCGCCTCCGTCGAGTTCGGGCAACCGGGCGCTGCGATCCTCAATGGCGAACACTTCATGTTCCAGCACCGCATTTTCACCGGGCCTAGTCACGGAGATGTGAATCTCTTCCGATCCAGCAAACTCACGCAAATCCTCGATAAAATGACCGGCTTCGTCGCCCTCGTCGATCCAGCCGTAGAGATCAACAGAGATGCTCGAAGAATTCTCCTCACTGCAACCGATGCCCAGGCCCAGCAACAGCATTCCTACGGCCAACACTGTCCGTGTCTTGGTTTGGTTCGAATTCACCATTCCACCTCCGCTTCAAAACCGACCGGGCTTTCTGAGGAGCGAACCAGCATAAATACAGTGCCGGCAATCACCCCCGCGGCGGCACCACCGAGGCCCAGGTACATAAAGGTATTGCTGCTATCGTCGGGCGTTTCGTCAATCATGGGTTCGCTGATCGGAGTGTGGGCCGGAGTACTGGACTCATCGGGCACCGGCAAGGGCTGCTCCGGCGCCACCGCTACCTCCTCGTCTGGTTGTTCCTCCGGGGTCGCAGCTGCAACGGGCTGCTCCATTTCGGGAACCAGATCGACTTCGTCGACGGCCGCCTCACTCGGCATATGAACGACCGAGGCCGCTACCGTGTCCGATAGTTGATTGGCCCGTGAACGCAGGTTCGACAACTCCCGATTGAAGATGACGTCCTCGCCCTGCATGAGCATCGCATCGTCAACTCGATAGATGAAGGGGACCACGGCATATCCACCACTGTCGCGCAATACGATGGTCCATGCGATATAATCGGCGCCGGTCTGGCTGGCCAATTCATCGAGGTAGGGATCCATCTCCCGTCCGAATTGTCCGGTGCGAAAGGTATCGCGGAGATCGACATAAAAAGAGGGGAGTCCGCCGTCATCACCGACCTCGTCATCGCCATCTGCCAGGACAACCTCGATATCGTGCTCTTCGTCTCGCCCGCGCACCTGGATGAGCTGCGACGAGACCAAATTTCCATGGCGCACGACCATAAAGTGCTGTCCGAAACCAAACTCCTCGACGGTCAACGGTGTCTCGCCCATCAATTCACCATTGATGAATACCTGAGCTCCCGACTCGTCGGCCGCAATATTGAGTGTACTCGTGCCGGCGATCTCGACCCGCTCGACCTCATCCTCGTACAGGGCTTGTAGTTCAGGATAATCATCCAGATCGAGTTCGGCATCCGGCTCCAATTGGGCGAAGTGCCGGATATTGTCACGGGCATCGAGATCAAAACCGGTGTTGAAGTAGGCGATCGCCAGATTGGCCATGGCATCCGTCAACACCCCGAAATTCTGTAGCTGAGCAATATTTTCCTGGAGCACCGTAACGGAACGCTGCAGCGTCTCAGCGGCCGATTCGTATTCGCCGGCATTGACCAACCCGATTCCGGAGGTGTAGTCACGCTCTGCTTCGGCGATGGCGGCGTAGACCTCATCGCCAGAAGCCTCACCGTGGAGCGCTTCGAAGGTGGGGAGTAATTCGATTCCCGACAGAGTTCCGAGCCTACTTCGAATGGAATCATTGATTCGCTGGGTAACGATCTCGCTCATCTCCCCCTGGAGACTATCAGTGGGGAGTACGAACAGCCTTGCGCTGGGCTGCTGGGGAGTCACTTCCTCGTCTCCCTCTTGCGCCTCTTCGCCCTCTTGCGCATCCGTTCCTTCTTGCTCCTCCACCGTGCCATCTGCTTCTTCCCCGGGTCGCTCCTCCTCGCCCGGCTCCGCACTGGCTTCCGAGGCCACGTCTTCGGCCGGAGCGTCGTCGATGACCTCCTCTCCATCATCTGCCCAGACGGAACCGCAGAAACAGAGCAGCACGAGCAGACAGCCGATGCCGACTACCCTCCGACGGTATTCTTGTCTATGCATCACAGTCATCGTTTCTCCCTTGCGCCCTAATCTCTGCACCCGCCCTCGACATATTCAACTCGTATGAGATGCCTGAAATAGGCCTGTGAACGTCGTCCGATTACCGGGCAAGGATTATCACGACCCTATTTTTTGCGTCAACCAACAGCTTGTCCTCAACGCGATTTCATCCGAGTCATCCAAGGAACGGTGCCCTCCGGTTCCCGTCGATGAATCGGGCATGAAGTCGACAGAGTAGCTGTTCCAAGACTACGATGGAGCAAGCTGGGCCTTATTGACACACGGCGCAGCCCTTCGCACAACGATATTGCCACCAGATGACCCCATTATGCGCCTTGGAATCGCCACCAAAGTCTTTATCGCTTTTGCCGGCGTGACACTCATCTTTTCCATTGTCCTGATGTTCGGCGTCTACCGAACACAGATGCTTCACGGACAATTGCGAGCATTGAACCACCGCATCGTGCCGCTCACCCTTCAATTGAGCGATATTGAGAACGACCTGAAGAGCTTTCATATCGTCCTCAACGAGAGCGATCCCTCCGTACTGCGCCGAACCCTTCAATTGACCCGACTCCTCCACACCATGCCCGACAATCTGGGGGAGCGTCTGGATGATGCTGCGGCGACCGCTGATCTCAGTGCACTGGAGGATGTCCCGACCTCGGAGTCCCGTGCATTCGCCGATATTCACCATCGAATTGCAGCGTTGCAGACTCGAGGCGCCGATTTTTCCGAACGGACCATCGAATTCTCGGAATTGGTACTCGCTGAGAATCGCCCCGGTGAAACCCAAGATCCACAGATCACCGCCCTTCAAGAGGAATTGCGTGAGGAGGCGCGCCAACTCGACGGTCAGTTGGCCGCCGTACGAGGCCAGTTGCAGACGGCAACCGACGAAGCACTCGTGCGCGCCGACGACACCGAGCGGACCAGTGTCTATGGTCTGGGATTGCTGAGTATCATCGCCCTTATCGTCGCCTTATTTTTGATGTACGCCGTCATCGTCACTCTGCGGCCGCTGACGGATCTGACGGCTGCCGCAAAGCGCATTGGGAAAGGAGATTATCGGCCGCTGGCGACGACCGATCTGCGTATGAGTGGAGATGATGAAATTGCGCTTTTGACGCGTGAATTCAACGCCATGGCTCACCGGCTCGCAGAACGCGACGAGCGTCTACGAAGCCAGCACGCCGAACTCCTCAAATCGGAGCGCCTGGCCACCATCGGCCGCATGACGAGTCTGATCACCCATGAGCTTCGCAACCCACTGTCCAGCATCAATCTCAACGCCGAAATGCTCATGGATTCTCTTCACGAGCGCGGGATCGATCCCGAAGATCCAGAGGTCATGCCGCAACTGGAGACCATTATCGAAGAGGTCGATCACCTGCGCGATATCACCGAGGAATATCTCGTCTATGCCCGGCTTCCCTCACCGGATCTGAGAAATGAGGAACTCGACGACATCGTCCAGAGTCTCATCGATTTCCATATCTGGGAATGGAATCAAATCGAAATCGACGTCAAATTGTCCACCAGCGACTCCCCGGTTGAAATTCTGGGTGATGCCCATCAGCTTCGACAGGCGTTGCTCAATATCATCAAAAACGCCGTGGAAGCCAGCTCGGCAGGTGACGCAGTGCATATTGAAGTCGGTCGACAAGGGGATCAGGCGCGGATCACCGTCCGGGATCAAGGCCCCGGATTGGACGAACAGGCCCGCCAGCGACTCTTCGAGCCCTTTTTCACCACCAAATCCAGCGGCACCGGATTGGGTCTACCGATGACGCAACAGATCATCGAGCAACATCACGGTCAGATCGATATCAATTCCACCCCCGGCGACGGGACGACCTTTACCATCACCCTTCCCATCGACGACGAAGCAACCGGCGATCAAATTCCGTCGTCTTCCACCTCCAATCACGCACAGGGCTCGGAGTCCTCTCCTGCCTCTTGAATCATCGCCTCCAGCCTCGTCAGCCCCTGATCCAGCTCTTCGCGAGCTGGTCCAAAGCTAAACCGAACATACTCTTTGAATCGACTGTACCGCGACGCTCGCCGCTGTCCGGGATTGACGTCGAAGAACTCGCCAGGCACGCAGATGACCTTGCGCTTCAGGGCGCTTTGGAAAAAGCTCATTCCGTCACGCAAGGACTCCGGCAGCTCAGACAGGTCTCCCCAGATATAGAAGGTTCCCTGGGGCTCGAAATCGACCTTGATCCCCATGGCGCGCAACCGGGTCAACATCATCTCGAGCTTTGCTTTGAAGCAGGTGTCGATGGCGTCGACTTCAGCGTCGGTCGTGGCGTCATCCAGAAGCGGCAACGCGGCGCGTTGCAGCGGCCGTGATGCTCCGCCGTCGAGAAAACTCCCGGCACTCGCCAGTCGATCGATGACATGACGCGGTCCGAGGGTCCAGGAAACCCGCCACCCCGGATAGCGCCAACTCTTTGTAAGCCCGTTGACCGCCACCACGGGATCCCGGTCTACGTCTTCGACGAAGCGAACGGCCGTCGCAGAATCATTGGCTCCCTCCCAGACGTAATGACTATAAAATTCGTCGAAGATCATCGCGCAATCGAGCCGTCGCGCCCGCTCGATCCACTGGCTGAGTTCACCGCCACCTACGAGCTTTCCCGTCGGATTACAGGGATTGGATAGCAGAATCGCCGACAAGCCCCGTCCCTGTATCTCACTCTCCAATTCAGGCGCCGTAAACGAATAATGACGCTCCGGATCGAGTAAGATCGGAATGGGATTGAAGAGTCGAAATAGATCCAACAGCTCTTCGTACGCTGTATAATCGGGCAAAAAATGCCCCAAATTAATCCGCCCCAGGGCGGCGGCCAACCGAGACAATGCGATGCGCCCCCCTCCACTGATGGCGACATTTTCCGCAGAATACT
>SKPJ01000361.1 GCA_007119595.1 Myxococcales bacterium | reverse complement strand
CGATTCCTTCACGTCTCTACCGACGAGGTATATGGGAGTCTGGATTCCGAAGGAGCGTTTCGGGAGACCACTGCCTACGACCCGAGCAGCCCCTATTCGGCGACCAAGGCCGCCAGCGATCACCTGGTACAGGCCTACCAGCGCACCTACGGACTGGACGCCGTGATCACCAATTGCTCCAATAATTTCGGCCCCTATCAATATCCCGAAAAGTTGATTCCCCTGGTCATCCGTACCCTCCGCGATGGTCAGCAGGTACCGGTCTACGGCGACGGCGGGCATGTACGTGACTGGCTATACGTCGATGATCACTGCCGCGCTCTGGAGGAGGTCTTCACCAACGGTGAAAGCGGGCGGCGCTATAATATCGGCGCCGACAACGAGTGGAGCAATCTGGAATTGGTCTACGCCATCTGCGACCGGGTCGATGACAAACTTCAGCGGCCGCCGAAGACCTCGCGGCGTCAGGTCAGTTTTGTCGCCGACCGCCCCGGTCACGATCGCCGCTACGCCATCGACGCCAGCCGGTTGCGCCAGGAGTTGGGCTGGCGACCACGGGTGCCCTTTAAAAGAGCCCTCGACCAAACCGTGCAGTGGTACCTGGAGCATATGACGAGGATCTGGGGTGTATAAGCAGGGGGGGGAAGATGAGCGATCGAGCCAAATTGGTCGTCTCCATCGATCTGGAGTTGGCCTGGGGACTACAGCGCCCACAACTCGTCGAAGAAGACCGCCAGACCCTTCAAACGGCACGCACTGCGGTACCCCGGCTCCTTGCGCTATTTGAGGAGTACGGCGTTCGCGCCACCTGGGCCGCTGTGGGCCTGTTATTTTGTGAGTCCAAAGACGAAGTGCTCCATTTTTTGCCCGATCGAATTCCCACTACCAAAGACACCCAATTTTCTCCCTACACCCAGATTGCTCGGATCGGAGAGTCGGAGGCCGGCGATCCCTTTCATTACGCGCCGTCGTTGATCGACAGCATTGCCGCAGCACCGGGACAGGAGGTGGCCTCCCACGGTTTTGCCAATTTCCACAGCCCGTTCCAAGAGCCGCCGGAGGACGAGGTCTTCGAGGCCGATCTGCGCGCGGCGATCGATGTGGCGCGGCGTCGGGGAATGATCTTGAGAAGCCTCGTTTTTCCCGGCAATCAGATCAGCGCTCGGGCACTCGAAATAAGCGCTCGACTCGGCATTACGGCCGTTCGCGGAAGACCACCGATATGGCCCTATGACGAACCCGGAGGTGCAGACGCACACCGTGTGCAGCGACGACTTCGTCGATGGGGGCGCGCTCTCGATACGGTCATTCCCCTGACGAGAAACCGCTGCGTCCGAAGCGAGCTGTCGACAACGGCGATGCCGGTGGACGTGACGGCGTCGCGCCATCTTCGCCCCCTGGCCGCAACGAGCCGGTGGTTGGCCTCGATGCAGAGACGCCGCATCGCCACAGAACTCGACTTTGCCGCACGCAACGGGGGGCTTTATCACCTGTGGTGGCGGGCACGGGAATTCGGATCTCAGCTCGAAACAAAACTCGACGAATTGCGTCGATTGCTCGATCGCTTCGATGGCTGGCGTCGATTGGGAAAAATGGATTCTGTGACCATGCACGAAGTGGTGATGGGAGCACAAGATTGGACACGACCCATGCCGAGGGCGTCATCCCTTGGATGATGAGGCGAGGTATGAATGGAGCCGATGGCAAGTTGCCATCGCGGGGGGAGAATTTAGTTCATCGACTCATCGAGGCTCTCTACGACCTTATTTTGAAGCTGGTGCCATTTCTTTAGCCGCTCCTCCATAAGCTGTGCCTTTCCGGGATTTTCGTCCGATAAATCCCGGCTCTCCTGGGGGTCGTCTTTGATATTATACAGCCAGCTCTTTTGCAGAAGTCGGTCGTAGACGATTTTGTACTCCCCCTGTTGGAGTCCGACCTTTGGCGAATAGCGCTGTCCGTCGGTGCTGATCTCTCGAAATCTGCGGCGCAACGCACGGGGGTCTCCGCCCTGTTGAGCGGTGGCCACGAAGTCGAAAAATGGACCCCCCCGGATACTGAAGGCCTCTGTCACCAGCGGACGCTCCCGTCGGTCTTCCAACAGTTCATAGAGCGAGCTTCCCTGAGCCATAAATCCCTGCGGAAAGGCAAGGCCTGAAAAATCGTAGATCGTGGGCATTACGTCGAGCTGCATGACCCCGAGTTCTTCGTCGCGCGCCTGCTGCGGAAGATCGGGTCCGGCGATGAACATCGGCACATCGGAGACCAAATTATGTACGTGTACGTGGTGTCCCCAGAAGGACTCGCCCATGATCTCTTCGCCCATCGCCTGGCCATGATCGCCGACGACGATGACCAGCGTGTCGTCGGCATAGGGTTGCTCGAAGAACCAGTCCATAAATGCGCCGAGGTGCTTGTCCGTATAGGAGACCTCGGAGCGGTAGCGGGTCTTGCGATCGGCGTCGTCGTCGGCCCAGGGCTCGCGTGCCTCATAGGGACTGTGGGGTTCGTATAGATGGACCCACGAAAAAAAGGTCTCGTCTTCGTTGAGAAGCGACATATTGGTCTTAAGCCACTGCAGCCCCTGCGGACCCTTCTCGTGGGTGTTGACCGTATGGGCCCGGCGGACGAAGAAATCGCTGATCGCCGTGTGTTCGAACCATTCGTTGTCGGGTTGGGTTAAAAAGACGTGGTCGACCTGCTCCTTGACGTCGTCGAAGAGGCGCTGTTCACCCCAATAGGGTGTCTGGGCGATCACCGAGGGGGGTTGCGCCGTAAAAAGTGCGCCGTAGGCCAGTGGTGTGGCCGGGTATTGCGCGACGGCTCGCGGAAAATAGAGGCCCCGTTTTTTCCAGCGATGAAATTCGGGAGCCAGCTCCGGGTCGTCCCAGTAATCGGCCCTCACCGACTCCAATACGACGAACAGCACATTATCCCCGCGTTTTGTGGGTTGTTGCACGGCATCTGGGTCGCCGAAGTGCTCGCTGTAGTATTCGAGCAACTCCTCGGCGGTTGCGTCGCCAGCACCGAGGAGGTCCTCCGGTTCCACTTGAAGAAGGCTTCCCCCTGGCAGCCCGGCCATCATCGAGGCCGGGAGATGGGAAAAGCGCTGCACGTGGGTTCGACCCCGTTCGTGATCCGGGATGATCGTGGCCGTTGTGACAGCGACGGCCACGACGAGCACCATCGTCGCCCGTTGCATCCACCGCCGGCGCCATAGCGGCGCCAAAAGCCCCACGAAGAGCGCCCCATTATAGGCGACGAGGAGCCCGTGAAAGGGCTGATATTCGCGCAGCACGAAGAGATTGAATGCCACGCCGGCGAAAAATGCTGCAGTGCCGATGATTGCGCGAATCCAACCGGGTATCCGGGGGGTCACCAGCAGCCAGGTAAAGCTGGCGAAGGCCACGGGAAAACCGACCAGAAAGGCGATTCGGATCAGCGGAAAATAGGGATGGGCGCCGATTCCGTCGCCCAGCACCAGAGGATATTGGATGAAGACGCCGAAGACGGCGGCGGCGCCGACCAAGAGTCGCTGGCGATCGATTTTGAAATAACGGCCCAATTCGTACAGACCCCACAGCGGGATGGCGTGGAGCAACCAGGCGCCGATGGTGATGCCCACCACGGCGCTCAGATAAAATGGTGGAGCCAGATGGACGTTTTCAACCAATCCGGTGGCAAAGGTCCAGATCAATTCGATGATCAGGATGATGAGCCCTCCCCAGAACAGACCGGTGAGGATCGGCCAGTGACCCCTTGGGGGATTGGCTTCGGTATCGACTTGGCTATCGGCGTTTTCTTCTGAGGGCTTCAATTCTGGCATGGATTTGGAAGATAACTGGTGTGGTAAAAATATTCTTGCAGCAGGTTACTATACCCCACTCCAGATCAAGTAGGCCCAGTTGAGCAGGGGCAAGGCGACCAGGGAGATTTTAAAGACGATATCTTCGGTTCGCGATAGATCGAGGATCATTTTTCGATCCCGCAAAAAGGTAAATAGGCTCGCGATGCCCCAGCCTGCGATCAAAAAATACAGGGCAATGATCAGTGGCTGGAGACTCAGCGCGGACCATAGCCTCCCGTCGAGCAACAACAAGGTGGCCCGCGTGGCCCCGCAACTGAGGCAGGGCAAATCCAGTGCCAGCTTGAAGCCACAGACGCTGGGCTGAATATAGCCCTGCTCCAAAATCCAGGCTCCCAGGGGAAGGGCGAATAGGGGAACCATCAAAATGGCTCCCACCGGGGCCGTTCCGGGCGGTCGTTCGACGGTGTATAGACGCATGGGAGGACCGGTTGCAGTGACAAAACGCGGGTGAGTGAAAAATCATAAACACCATCGCGCACATTCCTGACGCTGCCATAGGACGGATCAATTTTCCAGATGTACTCGCCGCAGCGGGGATCACCAAATGCCGAGTAGCCCGCCGACGATCTCCTCGCCGCACAAGCGACCCGCTTCGCCCGGTGTGATGCCGGTAAAGGCGGCGCGCTGCAGGACCGATTGCAAACCGAGCTCGTGGTCGAAGACGGTGCCTCGTGGGGTCTTGATCTGGGAAAAGACCGTTTCGTCGCCGTCGCGCCGTACAAACTCCAGCCGTCCTACCTCGAAGGTGCGCTCGATGACATGGATTGCGGCCGTGGACGATAAATGGATATCGATCCACAACTGGCCCGTCGATAACGCCTGTTGAGTTTCGGCGGGCAGCCAGGTGGACCAGCGACCGGCGAGATGGGAGGCGTCTCCGTGGAAGGGAAGTTCTTCCGGTCTGCTGTCGTGCAGTGCGATGACGCTGCGGTTGCCCTCACAATGGTCATTGCAGTCACGGTCAAAGTCGACGTCGCGGGCTTGCTGTTGGTCGCTCGCAATGGCGATCCAAAAATCGTCTGTGAGGCGACAGCCAAGGGGCTGGTCTTGATTGTCAGTCCATTGGAGGAGGAGATCGCGAATGGCGAGCTTGAGATTAAAGGGTCGTCCGAGCAGTTCTTGGACGTCTTGCTCGTGTAGATCGTCGAGGGCCCGGTGGCGCTCTGAAAAGGCCGCCGGGTCGGCCTCCCAGCGCGGAACGACCTGTGGGTCGAGACGGCGACACCCGGTGACCTCCCACCGTCGGCCACCGTCGCCGATGTCGTCGAAGATTCGAAGGACGCCGGAGTCGTCGCAAAAGCCGTAGATAAGCGCCGCATTGCGAACCTGGTTGGCGCCGACGGCTTCCCCGCAATTTTCGCATTCATAGCCGGCCTTCAATGGGCCCCGGTCGATGAGATCCTCGAGCCCGGCCAGTGTCAGACGATGAAAGGGCGTGCTGTGATAAAAGCGCTGGAATTGTTCATAGCCGCACAACCCGCACTGACAGTCCAGATCGAGTATATACATGATCTCCGGTCGCCCCGAGGGGCCGGGACTGAAGTGAAAGACGAACGGCTCGGCCATTTATACGTCCAACTCATCGACGTTGCGCGCATTTTCCATGATGAACTCAAAACGCACCGAGGCGTCGCGGCCCATCAGGTCACCGATGACCTGGTCGGTGTCCTCGCGCACCTCCTCGGGGATGACCACCTTCAATAGACGTCTTCGGTCGGGGTCGAGAGTGGTCTCCCGAAGGGTATTGGCCATCATCTCCCCGAGCCCTTTAAAGCGCTGGATATTGATATTCCAGTTGCGCTTTTGTTCGTCCAGCTTCTTCAATACCCGATCCCGGTCGCCGTCGGTCAGCGCCCACTCGGTGGTGGAGCCATAGT
>SKPJ01000081.1 GCA_007119595.1 Myxococcales bacterium | reverse complement strand
GGCGGGATATATCAATTTGAACCAATATGAAAATAGCCGAGCCCTGAAACGGGCGGGGGCCATCGCCGGTGGTGGAATGACCCTGGAGGCGGCGGTGACCAAGATGATGCACGGGCTGGCGAATTTTTCGGACCGCAAAGACCGCCGGGCCTATCTATCATCGGATCTCGTCGGAGAGCGCGGCGGCCAGGTCTGAGTAAGTTTTGTTCTGTCGCCTCTCGTATCGAGCATTCGTGCAATCAGTCAGCGACGAAAAATTGATACCCCTTACCGTGGATCGTCTTTACCCACTCCGCGTCACCGCCGAACTCCACGAGCTTTTTGCGTAGCCGCGAGATGTGGACGTCGATGGTTCGGTCCAGGCCGTCGTACTCTCGATCCAGCAATTCCTGGTAGAGGTCGTCGCGGCTCACCGTATTACCGACACGTTTGGCCAATACCCACAGAAGATCGAATTCGAAGGTGGTGAGTTTTACAGCCTCATCATCGATGCGTGCCTCACGGGCCCGGCGGTCGATGAACAGGGGACCCTTTTGAAATTTATTGGGATCTCGGCCGGTCAGTGGAACGTCAGTGACCTCCGAGATCTGTTCCAGTCTGCGCAAAAGTGCTTTGAGTCGGGCCAATAGCAGGGGGGCGGACAAGGGTTTGGTGACATAGTCGTCGGCTCCCGCCTCCAGTCCCTCAATGTGGTCGTTGTCGCTTTGAGCACCGGTGAGCATGACGATGGCTCCCATATACTCCGGTCGCACCGAGCGACAAACCTCGAAGCCGTCGGCACCGGGGAGTCCTAAATCGAGAATGACCGCCGCCGGCGCTTCGTCGAGAATGCGCTCGATGGCTCGAGCGCCATCTTGCTCCACGTCCGTATCGTAGCCCTCTGATCGCAGTATTTCATCGAGTGCCGTGGCGAGATCGGCATCGTCTTCGACGATCAGTATCTTCAAGTCGCTTTCCATCATGCTAATTGTCTCCTTGGGAAAGACCTCGTAAATCTGTTTGTACTAGGGGTTGTTTGGAAACGCCGTTGGAAGTGGAGGGTATTACGAATTGTATCAAATCGAAAAGGCCCATCTTATATTCCACGGAACGATCGGAAAACCCAATGGGCCCAAAAACGAAAAATGCACAATCGATACCTTGCGGTCATAAACGCAAAAAATCGTCGGTCCGGCCCGGTGTTTATCTTTGATTTCGCCAAAAGCCACAAGGAGGACGTGATGTTTTTAGTTGCCACAGTGAAGACCAGACCACCACCGGCACGTACTGCCTGGGTGGTGCTCCTGGTAGCGCTCTTATTGGGAGTGACCATGTTGGCCGTTCCCTGTGTATTGGTGGGAGGTGCAATGTTGCTGGAGGTGTTGTTCGCCCAGTGAACAGCACCTCCAGCATGTCTCCTAATGGTTGATCTTACAACATCGTGGACACACGGACTGGCTACGGCCATCGACCATCAATTCGAGATATGCCCGAAATCAGCTTCCGTGGTCACCGTCTCGGCGGCACCGGGAGCAGATATTTCAGCGCGGTAATAGCGCTGAGACCCGTCGTCCGGGGCGTCTTCGTCGCTGTACTCCGCTTCGGTAGCACCGCTAATGGCGGTGTAGTCCTCATCGACATCATCCTCGCCGCTCGTTCGATACCACTGGTATTCGAAGTCGCCGGTGTCGCGGTGGCCTTCAAAGCTCGCCGGGGAGGTGGTTTCGTCGTTTTCGTCACCTTCTCCGAAGACCGCGCGCAATTCGTAGGCCCGTGCGCCGGCATCCGTGGCTTCGGCGCCGATGATCGTCAACTCTACACGGTCATCGAATTCGCCTTTGGTGGCCGAGGCTTCGCCGGGGTCGATCTCTCGCAACGGGGCATCCTCGTCGAAATACTCGTTGACGTCCCCTTCGAGCTCGATGGGCTCGCCACCATCGATGGTGAGCTCATATCCCTGAATCGTTTCTTCCGCCGGGGCCGACCGCGCGCCTTCCACGGGGGCGGTCCGTTCGCTGTCAGCATCGGGATAGGTAGCCACCAATTCGTATTCCACGGTCCCACCTGCGACCGATCCGGCGTCTTCCCAGCTGATTTCGATTCCGTCCACAGTTCCTTGCGCCGAGTATTCAATGATTCCGAAATATCCCGCTGTGGCCACCTCGTCGTCATCGTGCTCGGTGACATCAGCTTCCTCGATTTCCTGAAGCAGAGAATCATCGGCGTACAAGCGATAGCCCGTGGCGCCCTCGGTTTGATCCCAGCTTATGGTGACTGCGTCGACGCTGCTCTCTGTGGTCAATCCCTGGGGAACGGGAGCGGAGGTGGTGAATTCGACCTCTTCGCTATAGGTCGTACCGGTGAGTTCGGAGTCCACAAACGCCCGTACGTAGTAGTGGGTACCCTGGGCGAGTTCATCGAGGGTGGCCGCCATGGAATCGGTTTCGTCGTCCGTGGCGCCCAATTCGATGCAGTCGTCGTCGGGGTATTCCGGGGCGGTTTCCGTGGAATAGCAGAATCCGTGTTCTTCGGCCGGCGGAATGCCGCTGCTGGTCACCGCGGCTGTCACTTCTGCGGATGTGGCCTCGACATTGGAGATGACGGGTTCGTCGATGGAGCCGGTGGTAGCGACGTATCCCGTATCGATATTGGTATCGGTTGCAATGGCGTCAGCAGCCGAAACATTGGCGTGATAATAGCGCACCGAGCCATCATCGGGAGCTTCTTCGTCGTCGTATTGCAAATCTGCATCGGGAGCGATGAGCACCGGGAAAACGCCGTCCTCCTCGACATTTCGGAACCATTGGATCTCGATGGGGCCGACGGCTCTTTGTCCATCAAAAATAGAGGTGGTTTCGCCGGTCATTTGATTGTTTTCACCATAAGTGGCGCGGATTCGATACAGTTGGGTGGGGACTTCGATGGTCGGATCTTCGACGAATTCGAGGCGAACAAAATCGGTGAACTCTCCCTTGCTGGCGGAGATCGAACCGGGGAAGATCACACCCAGTGGAGCTGTGTCATCGAAGTAACTCTGTTCGTCGGATACGAAGATCCAATCGATATCGCTCGGATCGTCGTCGCCAATATATAATTCGTAACCCGTGGGCTGTGGTGCACTTCGATTGCCTTCCACGGAGTCTGAGGGCTCGCTGGTGGCATCGGGATAAAGGGCGATCAATTCGTATTCCACGCTGGCGCCTTCGCCGGTTTCCGGTGCATCCCAACTGACCTCGACGCCACCGCTGACATCGGTGGTGGCCTCGTAATTTTGCGGGGCACCGACGAAACCTGCGGGAGCCGCCTCGTCCTCGTAGCTCGTCTCTTGGGGGTCGTCGAACTCGGCAAGGGTTTGTCCCTGGGCCAATAATTCATAGCCCGTGGCGCCCTCGGCCTCGTCCCAGCTTACGGTAATCACATCCGGACCACCTTCAGCTTGCAAACCCTCTGGTGGCGGCGCTTCGGTCTGAAATTCGAGGATATTTGCCAATTCCTCGGTATCGGCGTCGGAGATCGAATAGGCCCGCACGTACTGAACCGTGCCCGGCCGTAACCCGTCGACGTCGAGGCTGAAATCGCCGACTGCATCGGGAACTTCGTCCAATGCGGCGCAGTCGTCGTCGAGCGTTAAATCGTCTTGTTGCGCCCAGCAAAAGCCTACCTCCACGAGTTCTTCTTCGTGGGGGAATTCCTCGAGTTTGCCGTGAAACGTGGCTGACGTGGAGGCGATATCGGTGGGCTGGGTGGTGATCAGGTCCAGCTCGGGACAAGGTGTATTTCCGTCACAGGTAACGGCGTTGCCGTCGGCTGTACACTCCAGCAGGTCGAGATCGCAGGGCCCGCAGGGATCACCGACCTCATGGTCCAGTGGCTCCCGGCCGCCGCACTCGTTTTCCGTCAGTTCGCAGCGCTGTTCAACGCAGGATTCGTCGGGAAAACAATCGTCGTCATCGGTGCATACGTCATCTTCGAATTCCGGTTCACACCCCACCGTCGCCAACGCGACGAGGAGCAATCCGATTCCGTACGCCAAAGATTGTCGCAGAGGATGCCTCATTGCACAGTCTCCTGATTTGGAAAACAAAGCTCTTCCATTGAGGGTTTCAACACTTATCTGGAAATACCACGGGGCAGCGTAATACAAAACGAAACGACTGTCGACGCAGACGCTGATCTGTCTTATACGAGGCTTCAAATGTGAGGCGTGACGCAATCAGGGCACACTGATCAAGGTGGTAGCACGTAGAGGAGACGACGCTTGTTCGATATGGGGCTGGTGGAGCATTTGGGGTGGATTATTTGCGGTGCACTGCTGGTGGTGTTGGTCGCAGAGCGTATCCGAGTGCCCTCGATTGTGGCCTATATCGTCGCTGGACTTTTGTTGGGACCAGTGACCGGAATTATCGAAATCACGTCGGGAGTGGAGTTGATCTCCGAGTTCGGCATTGCCCTTTTGTTGTTCGTGGTCGGGTTGGAGCTGAGTCTCGACAAGATCAAGGATGTTGGAAAGGTCGCCGTCGTCGCCGGACTGGGGCAGGTGGTCTTTACTGCATTCGGGGGATTCGTACTCAGCGTGTTGCTAGGATTTGATCTCTTGGAGTCGGTCTTCCTCGCTGTCGCGCTGACCTTTAGTAGTACTGTCGTTGTGGTCAAGTTGCTCGATCAGAAGGGCGATCTCGACAGTCTTTACGGCCGTATCGCCGTCGGCATCTTTCTGGTCCAGGATATGGTGGTCATCGCCGCGTTGACCTTGTTGGCCGGGTTGGCAGCCACTGATGACGAGCCCGATCTTGCGTCGATGGCCGGTGAAATTGGCATTGCCTTTTTGGGAACCACCGCACTTTTGGTGCTCGCCCTTGTGGCGGCTCGCTGGATTCTGCCAAAGCCCTTTGAATGGGCTGCCCAGAGACCGGATACGCTGTTTTTGTGGAGTCTTTGCTGGTGTTTCCTCTTTGTTTTTGCCAGCGAGACCATGGATCTGAGCCTTGAGATCGGTGCATTTTTGGCGGGGTTGAGCCTGGCTCAATTGCCGTACAACCACGATCTGCGCCGGCGAGTCCATCCCCTGATGAACTTCTTCATAGCGATCTTCTTCGTCACTCTGGGCTTGCAGATGGAGTTGGGGGCCACCGTGGATTATGTGGTGCCATCGATGGTTCTGGCCCTCTTCGTACTGATTGGAAATCCACTGATCTTCATGCTCATCATCACCCGCAGTGGGTACGACGAAGAGACCTCGTTTTCCACGAGTGTGACCGTGGCGCAGATCAGCGAATTTTCGTTTATATTTGCGGCGATGGGGCTTGCGGCGGGGCTGATCGGAGCCCATATTTTGTCCATTGTGGCCCTGGTGGGATTGGTGACCATTGCCGTGTCGTCGTATATGATTTTGTATACCGATTGGCTCTACGCTTTCGTGCGTAAGACGGGCCTCCTAAAGGTCTTTGGCGCCACGGATCGAGAGCCGCCGAAACCAAAGCCACAGGTCTTCGAACATGTGTTGGTGGTGGGGATGAATAGCCTGGGGCGCCAATTGGTTCATCGGCTCTGTGCCCGGGGTGAAACGGTCATCGCCATCGATACAGATATGTCGAAACTCGAGGGGTTGCCATGTAAAACGATGCTGGGCGACGCCGTTTATAAGTCCGTGTTGGACGCGGCGAATTTCAAGAAGGCAAAGATGCTCATCAGCACCCTTCATATCGAGGACACCAATCGACTCCTCGCCTATCGAGGAAAGCAGGAGTCCGTCCCCACGGCAATTCACGCTTTT
>SKPJ01000349.1 GCA_007119595.1 Myxococcales bacterium | reverse complement strand
ATCAGGCGCTGTGTTCGCAATCATAGTGGTGTGGACGATCCAAACCTCCGAGTTGGATGCACAGTTAATTGCACCTCCACGGTTGTTTGCGCTATTGCCAGAAAAAGTCGTGTTCACAGTCTCCAAATATCCGTCAGTGGATACACCACCACCATTATTCGAAGCGTCGTTGTCCTCAAACAACACACGTTCGGCGCGCACAGTGCCTTGATCGAGATAAATGGCTCCGCCGTTGTTTGTGGCTTCGTTGTCGACGAAGTGGGCTTCGAAAATATTGGTGTCGCCGCCACCGATGTAGATGGCGCCGCCGTCTCGGCCGTCGGCGCCGTCGACGATGAGTCGGCGGGCGTCGATATCTCCCGATGTGTAGATGGCACCGCCGTCTTGACCGGCGCTACTCTGCTCGATGGTTACGTCCTCTAACCGAAGTGTGGTTTCTGAACTGTTGACGTAAATCGATCCGCCGTTTGTTTGGGCTGTACTATCGTCGATATGAACCTCAAATAAGGCGAGTTGATCGACGTTGTCTCCGGCTGCGATTGTGCCCCCGAAGCCGCTATTGACCACGTTGTTGCTGAAAATAACGTCGACCAGATCGAGGTTGGCTTCAGTAAAGATGGCACCTCCACGTTGCTCGTTGGGACTGCCACCGTCCATACTGAGATGTTGGATCACCGTATCCGCTCCCACTCCGATGGTGAAAAGGCGTTGCGCCGCGTTGGTCGAAAGTTCGATCATCTCGTCGTCATGTCCCAGGATGGTGACCGGATCGTTGATCTCAATGGCTCCGGTTTCCAAGGCAATGGATGTCACTTCGGAAATAAAAGTCACCTCACTATCGGCGTTGACACGGTCGATGACCTCTCGCAGTGAGCCGGGCCCGTCATCGTCTTCAACCACAACCATCGTGGGAGAGGTGACGTTGAGTTCGTGCTCCGTGAGTTCTTCGGAGCTGACGGCGGCGATCGGTGAGTCATCGTATAGATACTCGTTGCCCCACTGGTCGGGACTGATGACGACCGTCCACGCACCGGGCTCGAGCTCCACCTGCTCGGTCCCCGATTCTTCAAAATCAAAATCTGCGTGAACCTCGCCATCTCTCTCCAATTCGACGTGGAGTACGAAATCTGTGGGAAGGTCATCCTCGTGTTCCAATTCGATTTGCAGTTCCAGGGTACCCTGCTGAAGCTCGAATTCACTTTCGACCTCGTTTGTTTCGTCACTGGTGACGACCACATCTGCAGTGTCCGGATCGGTGCGATAGATCTCTGTAAAGTCTCCAGATTCACCATCGACGTCATAAGCGACTTCCCGTTCAGCCTCTTGGTACGACAGCGTATAATCGCCGGGGACAAGTGCGATGGAGGTCGTGCCATTGGTGACGGCGACGGACTGGCTTTGCACCACATCGCCATCGGTGGGGCCCTCGAGTTCGACGGTGACCTCCTCACCGGCGGGAAGGCCGCTGACCGTAAGGTCGAGATGTCCTTCGACGACCTCGTATTCAACGGATACCTCCTCTTCTTCACCGCCGGTTATCTCAATATCCTCGATGTCGTCGGCCACGTAGGTAGCTGGACCGTCTTCCACATCATTGGCGCGCAGAGTATAGGTCCCCGCCGGGAGGATGACTTCGTTGTCGGAGGGAAGTTTTGTGACCGCTGTATCATCGTCGTCGTCGATGAGGTCGATATCGTGGTCCACGCCGTCGGGGAGGCCTGAGACGTCGACGATGAGAGTGCCCGGGTCTTCCAGGTACTCGATGGTGATCTCCGTGGTCTCCCCACTCACCACGATGATATTTTTGGAGTTGGCGACGTATAGCGTATCGTCGTCCTCGACGTCCTCCGCCGTGACGATATAGCCACCGGGAGGGAGGTCGCTGAGTGTCAGACTTTCCGGTAGATCGTAGGTCGAACCGTCGTCTCGGTGCTCTAATTCAATATTGCCGGGGTCGACGCCGTCGGGCAGCCCTTCGACGCTTACCTCCACCGCACCCGGGATGACTTCGTACTCGACAGTGACGTCCTCTTGTTGGTCGGCAATGATCGTTACCGTCTGGTCTTCCGCCGAAAAGGTGGCGGGCCCTTCTTCAATATCGGACGGGGAAATTTCGTATTCGCCGGGCTCCAATTCTTCGAGAGTTTCGTCCCCTTCGATGACTTCGGAAAAGTCGCCGGGGCCCGTGACGGTGGCTTGACCATCGACCTCGTCCGGGAGTCCGGAGAACTCGATGCTCAGAGAGCCAAATAGAGGTTCCGACGTTTGATACGTGACGGTGACCTCTGTGGTTTCGTCGGTCTCGACGGTGACGGTCTGTTCCGCCTCAACGGGTTCATAAGATGGATCGCCGCCGACCGAATTTGCCGTGATTATATAGTCTCCAACCGCCACTTCCTCGAAGGTGGTATCCCCTTGGGTTTGCTCTGCAAATCCCCCGGGACCCTCGATGGTGACGTCGGCATCGAGAGCCTCCGGAAGGCCCTCAATCACCACCTCCAGGTCTCCGGATTCGACTGGTTCCGCTTCTTCATACACAATCGTCGCCAAGGCACTTTCATCGGCTTCGACACTGACACTTTGACTCGGCGGTGTCGGGATAAATGACGGCTCGTCGCCGACAGGTTTTGCGGTGACCGTGTAGTTGCCCGGAAGCAATTCATCGAAAGTGGTGCTCTCGACGACGGATTCTTCGAAATCTTCGGGTCCCTCGATGGTGACATCGGCGTCGCTCTCCTCCGGGAGGCCCGAGATGTCGATGTTCAAGGTCCCGAAATCCTCGGACTCACTTTCCCGATATGAAACGGTGGCCACAGTGGTTTCGTCGGACTCGACGGCCACGGTTTGAGTCGACGGATCTGGGATGAATATGGGGGCGTCACCGACGGAGACGGCGGTGATTTCATAGTCTCCGGGTACCAATTCTTCGAGCGTGGTGGACTCGGCAAGGGATTCCTCGAAATCGTCGGGCCCGGTGATGGTCACATCGGCGTCCAGGTCCCCGGGGAGACCGTCGATGTCGACGGTCAGGTTCCCCGGTTCAACCGGCTCGTCCTCATCGAGACAGGTCAGCTCCACGGGAAGCGATACTTCCTCGCCAGCGTCGGCGTTGCTGTGGATGACAAGGAGGCCGGAGAGCTCGTCTGCGCTGTCGGGACAGGTCGCTTCCACGGTGAATTGTGCTTCGTCACCGCCGGCAATCACAAGCTCTGTGGGGTCGACGTCAAACCAGTTCTCGTGGACATCGAAGGTGAGCTCGAGATCGGGATCGCCTTCGTTTGCATTTCCGATCGTCGCCGTCTCAGAGGTGGACTGGCCGACCTCGGCCGTCAGTTCCAAGGCGTCGGGTACGGTCATGATCGGTGACGCGTCCGGTGTGATCTCCGGTGCTTCAACGTCGGCGGGGTCACTGACGCATCCCGCCATCAGTGCGAGGAGGGTGCCCGTGACGAATATTGAAGAACGCAGGCGCATCTTTTACCTCAAAGGACTCGATGTTGGATTGTGAAAAACGCGATATTTTATCACTTAATATATTCGGCCGCCGACGACTCTCCGTACATTTTGATAGAGGCCTCGGTCCACGATGCCAGCGAACTTTCATTGGTAGCACATTTGTCAGATGCGACAAAACCGGGCCCCGGCAGCGTGCGTAAAAACTTCTCGGTGCCTCGAAATAAGCGACAGGATTTCGAGTTGTATCGTTGGGGTCAATAAGCGTACGGTGCTGCCCGCAACGAGCCACGGGTAAATTGTCCTGATATTGAAAAGCTTACCTGCAACAGAGAGTAACTCAATGACGTTTATCATCACTGAAGATTGCTGCGGAACCTGTGATACCTCCTGTGTCGACGTTTGCCCCGTCGACTGTATCCATGGCCCGATGCCGGTGGAGGAGATTCGCGATATTCAAGCCTCGGGGGATACCTCGGCGCTGGACGATATTCAGCTCTATATCGATCCCTTTATCTGCATCGATTGCGGTGCCTGTGTACCGGAGTGTCCGGTCGAGGCGATCTTCGACGAATTCGACCTTCCGGAAGAACACTCCCATAGCCTGGAAAGCAATGCCGAATTTTTCGAATGAGGAGTGAGAAATGACGCAACTCAGACGAGTAAGACTCGAGATCTACGGTCGAGTACAAGGCGTCTTTTACCGGGCATCGACGCGGGATAAATCGCGCCAACTCCGATTGTCGGGGTGGGTAAAAAATCGCTCCGATGGATCTGTGGAGGCCGTGGTGGAGGGAGCAAATGACGCTGTTGATGAGTTGATTCAATGGGCTCACGAGGGGCCATCGAACGCTCGGGTCGACCGCGTCGAAATCACAGATGATCGCCGTGATGTGGAATCCGAATTCAGCGAGTTTGAGATTCGCCGATAGGCTCAGTTCGTCGTGGCGTCGCGGAGGGAATCGATGGCCAATTGGTAGTCATCGCTTCCAAAGATGGCGCTGCCGGCGACGAGCACATCGGCGCCGGCGCGGCAAATCGCGCCGGCGTTGGTCGCTTTGACCCCTCCGTCGACCTGCACATCGGCACCGGCGTGGAGAGCGTCCAATTTCTCCGAGACGTCTTTCAACTTGTCCAAGGTGGTTTCGATAAACGCCTGTCCGCCGAAGCCGGGGTTTACGCTCATCACCAGGACCAGATCCAGCTCCTGAGCCAGATAATCGAGCCAATCCAAGGGAGTCCCCGGATTGAGGGCCAGCCCGGCGCGGGCTCCGCGGTTGTGAATTTGCTCAATCGTGCGGTGGGGATGGTCGCTGGCCTCCGGATGAAAGCAGACCAGATCGGCGCCGGCGTCGACAAATCGTGGAGCCATGGTATCCGGATTTTCGATCATCACGTGGACGTCGAGAAAGGCGTCCGGGAACTCGGCGCGCAGACACTCCACAACGGGAAGTCCAATCGTGATATTCGGTACGTAATGACCGTCCATCACGTCGATATGCAACCAGTCGGCACCGGCGTCGAGGACGGCCCGGCATTCGTCGGCGAGGTGGGCGAAATCACTGGCCAATATAGAGGGGGCGATACGTGGATTCGTCATGGCAATCTCGGTATTTGTCTGTGGGTCATCAGTCATTGCTTACGGCGCAGCCGCGCTGCATAAAAAGCATCTGTATCGTGATCGGCGGGGTTGAGCATCAAGTCGCCATGGTCGTCGGTGAATCGCGACCAGTCGATCCCTGTTTTTTCGTGGATAGGAGCGCGCTCAAATTGGGGATGTGCTTCGAGAAAATATGTGATCTGGTCCGGGCCTTCTCGAGGGATAAATGAGCATACGCCGTAGATCAGCAATCCTCCGGGGCGCACTCGGGTGGCGGCTTCGGCCAAAAGCTTTCGCTGAAGTTTCGCCCGATCTTCGACGTCTTTTATGGTTCGGCGCCAACGGGTCTCCGGGTGGCGACGGATCACCCCCAACCCGGAGCACGGTGCGTCGACGAGAACGAGGTCGAAATTTGGTGCCTCGTCGTCGAGTTCGGCCAATTCACTATGAATCAGCTCGATGCGTTGTTCGAGATGGGTCTGCGCTGACGTCTCGCGGAGTTGATCGAGTTTGGACTGATGCGGTTCTACGGCTACCACCGTGGCGTCGGGACCGGCCAGTTGCGCCAGATGAAGTGTTTTTCCACCGAGTCCGGCGCAGGCGTCGAGGATGCGCCCGGCTTTTGGGGGCGTGCAATAATGACCGATCAATTGGCTGCCCAGGTCTTGGATCACCAAACGATGCTGCCGAATGGCGGCCATCAATT
>SKPJ01000581.1 GCA_007119595.1 Myxococcales bacterium | reverse complement strand
GGCGCCGAAATCCCGGCCATCAACCCATTGTCGCCGTTCATCGGCGTTGCTTTCGACATCTCGGTTCCCCGGGTGGCCACGGTCTTGAGAGCGTCTTCAAAGCTCATCACACCGGCGGCGACACAGGCTCCGTACTCTCCCAGGCTATGGCCGGCGACCATATTTGGTTCGATCCCCAGACTCTGAAGCAATCGGAAGATCGCCACATCAGCGGTCAACACCGCCGGCTGGGTAATTTCGGTCTGCGTCAGCGCCCGAAATGCCTCATTTTCATCGACCGAATCCAGATCGGGGTCGATGATCTCGCTCAGTTTGCGCCCGATAACGGGCTCCATAATGCGATCGGCCTCTTGGAAGGTCTGGTCGACGACTTCGAAACGCCGACGCAATCCGGAGAGCATCCCCAGATATTGCGATCCCTGACCGGGAAAGAGCATCGCCGTGTCGCCGGACTCGGTTTCGTCGCTATAAATCACGCCCTGGTTCGCCAGCACTCGCCAGCTCATATTGCCATTTAGAGCACGTTTGACGCGACCCAGCTTGGCGTTCAATTCATCGGCCTCGGTATATACGATCGCCAGTCGGACCGGCATCGCACCGGCATCACCCGCCGTTTCGGAGAACTCGAGCTTCCAGTCCTGAATGCCCGCTTCTCCATCTCGTTCCCAGGCACTTTGAAAGCGCTCGAATTCGGCGCGCAGCTCGCTCTCGTCGCTGGCGTCTATGGCGATGATTCCCTCGTTATCGAAGGCACTGTCGACGAGTGCTCCGCCGCCCGAAGACGAACCTGTCGATGAACCCGAAGATGTCGTTCCACCGAAGAAGGTCTTCGTATCCGATGAATGGGTATCAAAGGGCGCTTCCTCCATGGCGACGTGGAAATTGGTTCCACCGAATCCAAAAGCACTCACACCGGCGCGGCGCCGCGCTCCATCGCGCACCTTCCAGTGTTCGCCCTCGCTCTGAATGACGAGCGGACTGGAATCGAGTTCCAATTTGGGATTGGGTGTCTCCACATTGAGCGTCGGTGGAAGCACCTGATGCTTGAGCGCGAGGGCTGCCTTGATGACGCCCGCCGCTCCGGCGGCCGCTTTTAGGTGACCGATCATGGATTTGACGCTTCCCAGCGAGATTTTATCGGCCGCAAGCGCCGAGCTATCTTCGTCGATGACCGCTTTGATGCTCGCCACCTCTGCCGGGTCCCCGACGGGTGTGCTCGTGCCGTGGGCCTCGATGAGCGATACGCTTCGCGGACCAAATCGGGCGTCTTCGTAGGCGCGCCGCACAGCCAATTTTTGACCCCTCGGATTCGGCGCCGTAATCCCCTTTCCACGACCGTCGCTGGAGCCGCCGACACCGCGAATGACGGCATAAATCTGGTCCTCGTCTTCGATGGCGTCGCCGAGCCGTTTGAGGATCATGATTCCGGCCCCTTCGCCCATGACGAAGCCGTTTGCGTCGGCATCAAAGGGCCTCGATCCGTCGGGCGACAGCGCTCCGATCTTGGAGAATTTCACAAAACTCGGCGCACCCATCGTTCGGTCCGCGCCGCCGGTGACGGCCATGTCGAAGTGACCGGCTCGAAGGCCGCGAACGGCGGCCTCAATGGCGGCCAAACTGGAGGCACAGGCGGCGTCGGTGATGAAATTCGGCCCTCGCAGATCGAAGCTCTGAGCCACCCGTCCGGCGATGACATTGGCCAATTCGCCGGGCATCGAATCCTCGTTGATTCCCACGATTTCGCTCTTAAACCGCTCTTCGACGGTCTCCAATATGTGGCGGCGATCTTCATCGCTGAGCGAGCTGTTGCCCAACTCCATAAGTGCACCGCGCAGCACCCGATCGACCTCGGGGTACAAAATTCTCTGATTCGTCGTATCGCGTAGATCCCCGCCGAGCGCATTTCCGAGGATCACGGCGCAGCGGTCGCGGTCGAAATCGGCGTCGAGATAGCCGGAATCGGAGAGGGCCTCTTTGACGGCCGCCAGGCATAAAAGCTGGGTGGGATCGATGCTCTCCACCACCTTCGGAGGCAGTCGAAAAGCGCGGCGATCGAATTCGAATCCCTGAATCCAACCACCGATCTTGCTGTAGGTCTTATCCGGTATCGATCGATCCGGATCATAATACAAAGAGGGATCCCACCGATCTCCGGGAACGGGCCCGATGGCCGACTTGCCGTCGACGATTTGCTGCCAGAACTCGTCGGCGCTCAATGCGCCGGGCATCTTGGCACCGATGCCGACGATGGCAATCGCTCGTTGTCCGTCGATGATATCGGTGGCTTTGCTCTTCGATGATCCACTGTTCATGATTCGATCCGTCTTCGCAGTTTCAGTATTCGTCCGTGATGTAGCCCGGGTTGTAGGCCGAAAAGTGCTTCGCCAGGACTCGTCGAGCACCCAGCGCCGGGCATGATCCGTTACCTCTCGGTGCAACTCGTCGATGGAGTATCCACGCTCGCATAATGCGACGCCCTGTCCGCAGTGAAATAGCCCCTCGTCCAATTGTTCCTGCCTGCTCAAATCCTCAAATATGGCGCCTTTGTCGGGATCGACTTCGGCGATCCGCTGTCCCTTGGCAGCAGCCCGAAGTCCTCCCAGGTTGTCGCGCTCATACAGATGTTTTCGCTCTTTTAGATCCACCCCTCCGGTGAGTCGCTGCTTTTCGCTGTCCAATACCCGGTCGGCCGCCGTGTTGTACAAAACACGGGTCGGAGTATTGACCGACTCTCCCATGATGACTGTGCCGTCGCTGTCGGCGGCGACCTCCTGAAAGGTGGGACTCAGGGCGCCGCTTTCGACGGCTTCCCGACTCATCAAATAGGCGGTCCCCATTTGAATTCCGAAATTCGCACCTCGCCGATGGAGCCCGAAAAACAGGGCCGATACGGCTCCTGCTGAGGCGGCATCGCAGATGCCTCCGGCGGGTACGACCGACAATGTTCGGGGATCCAAACCATCAGCGATGGCCTTCTCAATCTCGATCACTGCGTATTGCCACAGTGCCAATCCGCCGAGTGTACCCACGTGACCGCCGGCCTCGGAGCCCTCGAGCAAAAATTTTCGGTGACCCGTACGCAGGGCGGCGCGCAACACGCCAGGTGTCGGCGTGTGCAAATAGCTGGAGATATTCGCCGACTCGAATTGCATCGCCTGCTCCGCCGTACCGGCGGCCACCAATCCCAGCAAATCGGCGTGCTTTCGGCGCTCTTTCATCATCTCAATATGGCCATCGCGATAGCGATTGGCGTCGAGCCCGATGATCCCGGCTCCATAGGGTCTGTCCCCGACCGCACGACCCGTCTGCTCGACTACTTCTTTTGCGATCTCCGTGGGCATATTACCCAGCGCCAGCCAGGGAAGGGCCCCGGAGTCGGCGACGGCCCGGGCAAACGCCGGCGTATCGCTGACCTGGGCCATCGGACCCTGATGGATGGGAAATTTCGTATCATTGACCGCGGCGATCCCCTTTCCCGCCTGCAGCGGAAAGTCGTCGGACAACCCCTCGAGCACATGGTCGATATGCTCTTCGATGCCTTTGATCACACCGCTTACCGTCTGGAAACGATCGCGGAGATAGGCCGCCAGGCCCGCTCCTTGCCCGACGGGCCACAAATCGTCTCGCAGATTGAAATCCCAGCTCTGTTCCGGCTGCGCCTGCTCGATCTCACCGAGCAGATCGCCGGCGAAAGCCCCCTCATCGAAGAGCTCCACCTCGCGGGCGGCGAGACGCTTTGGCTCCCGCGTGGCGATAAGGGCAAATACCCGGTAGCGAAATCCCAGCGTCATACCGAGACACCGCGTATCGGCGGGGTTGAAATTCTCCAAACGACGAACCAGGCCGTCACCGGCCGGAACCTCCGGGCACAACCACAATTGTTGTTCCAGCACATAACCCGCAGCGCCGGCGGCAATCACGGCGGCTGCCGAGTCCGGTCCAATCGCACCGCGAACCATGACGGGCAGGCTCGTTTCTCGGTACAGGCGGCGGAGTAAAACCAACGCCGACTCCTCGCCGACGAAGCCACCGGCTTCAAAGCCACAGGCGATCAACCCATCGGCTCCGCGCCGCTCACACTCTCGTCCCATCTCCACGTCCACTACTTCGACGTAGACCACTTTCGCCCTATCTCTCAACTTTTCGATGCGGCGAAATAATCGCTCCGAATCCAGTGCATGTTCCGCACTGAGTATGACGCCCCCTTCGAAATTCTCATCGTCGAGATCTGCGGCAGGCCCGATCCGAATCATCTCCCGATCATTGGCGCCGGTTTTCGACCCGGTTGCACATTTGTTTTCGCTGCCCACACACCAGACGGGCACACCACCGGCGCGGCGCACCGCATCGGCCACTGGTTCAAAATTTTTGTCGCTCGGCATATACACCAGCGCCATTCGCCGCTCGTTCCCATTCATTTTCTTCATCTTTCCTCAGAAAAACCAGCAAGATTTATTTGCAAGAGTGAGTATTAATTAGTGGAGCAAACCCCACATTACAAGCCGAGAAAAGATAAATTTAAGTAACAAAAATGACCCACAAGTCATTAATTATTTTGAATGACTGGTCAGTCATAAAACCAACTTATTGAATGAACGTTCAGTCATAACCATTTTCATATTATGAATACAAATTCATTGAGAACGCTTTTCAATGAATGAACCATCAGTCAGTGGTGGAACAACTTTTACAAAAAAGTGCAGAAAGACCTAAGCACCAGTGCTCATGCGCATCGTAGAGGCTTAAGCAGCATTCTGCGTGAAATTTTTGTCCTAAGATCTTATTGTCTCTGCGGTCGCACCGTCCTTGTTATAACCCCGGCTTCCACCGGAGCGCATGGAGCAACCACCTTGAAATTTCTTATCTTCCTTTTTGCGATCGCATTATTATTGACCGCCGTTCCGGCCGCCGCCACCGCTGCTTCCGACGACGGCGATCCCGATGAAGCGTTGGACTCCCCGCCGCAATGGACCATCTCCGTCGATCCACTTACAGCGGTACTGGGTTATCCCCACCTTCAATTCGAGCGAAGTATAAATGACCGACTCTCGATTTATGCCGGCCCTCATCTGCGTCTATACGACAATCTATTGGACGATGAGACCGAACCCTACCGCGGCTACGGTGCCGAATTCGGCGTGCGTTGGTTTCCCTTTCGCACAGGACCGTCGGGGCCATGGCTCAGCGCCCGCACCGTGACCGCTCATTTGAGGACCCACGCTCCGGCGGAGCCGTCGAGCGAATTCGGTGGATATTCCAGCGTACTGGCGGGGTACACCTATTTCCCCACCGACTGGTTCGTCGTCTCCGGCGGATTGGGTGTTCAATACCTGTACTACGACATCGATGATTTCGGCACCCGCAGTCCCTTTGTGGCGATGCACACCGTTTTTGGGTTTGCTTTTTGACCGGAAAACCAACGGACAGAAATTGAAAGACAGCAAGTCCGCTACATAGTTCCCATCCGGAATTCCCGAATCTGAGCAGGACCGAGATGAACTCTTCGAGATCGATATTCGGCGCAGGCGTAGCCGGAGGCTACTCCAAGTGTTAAGCCGATATCGAGATCGTGATTTCAGCCGGTATCTGCGAAATTCATGGGGTTTCCGGATGGGAACTAAATAGTTCTCATCCGGAAATTCTGAATCTGAGCAGGGCCGCGATGAAATCGTTGAGATGACTATTTCGCGAAACCGCAGGCATATCCGGAGGTTATTCCAAGTGTTGAGCGGATAGTCAGATCGCGATTTCAGCCGGCCATTGCGAAATTCATGGGGTTTC
>SKPJ01000100.1 GCA_007119595.1 Myxococcales bacterium | reverse complement strand
CGAGAGCACGTCGAAGCGGCGTTGCGGCTCGCTCGACGATGCTACATCGCATCGCCTCGTCGCCGCGCCTTGTCCGACGCACACTCGACTTTGCAGTCTATCTCCATCAACTTCTGCTCACCGCGTTATAATGCAGTACCCGACGAAATAATTGTGCCTTGCGCTTAACCGAGTATGGTGGAAGCAAAGAGAGGGTGTGATCCGCCCCCTATCGGTACGAGCCACGTCCGATCTTCCAGTGGTGCCGATACAATCCCTGGTATCGGTCGATGGCAGGGATGCCATCGCACCATGGCTTGTGAAATTGACCACGGGCAACCGAACGCGTATCGTAGTGCGGATTGGGCAACCGTGAAATCATGGCGTATGATGGTTGCGCCACAGCGACATTTTTGAAGTCTGCAGGAGGCAGCAATGGAAGCGGGCCGAAAGGTATTGATTCTCGACGACAACATCATGGATGTCATGGAAGTTGAAGAGGGTCTGGACGAAGGAGATTACGAAGTCGTCCATCTGGCCTCGCCGAATGGCGCGCTGTCAAAGATCGAATATGAGGATCCGGAAATTCTGCTCCTCGATATACAGATGGATCGGCTCAACACGAGTGACCTTTTGGAGACCTTGCAGCACTCCCCGGAATACGAAGATATGGTCATTGTGGTCTTCAGTGACCTAGAGGCCGACGAGCTTCACCAATTTTGTATCGATAACGATCTGCACGGTTATTATTGCAAGTCCATGGACGTCAGCCAGATCGCCGAA
Source organism: Myxococcales bacterium (assembly GCA_007119595.1). Taxonomy (GTDB): domain Bacteria; phylum Myxococcota_A; class Bradymonadia; order Bradymonadales; family Bradymonadaceae; genus SLJM01. Next base: position 17,691 of record SKPJ01000100.1, on the reverse strand, counting down.
TTCCTCAATAATTTCTACGAGTTTTAGGAATTGACTGAAATCAGCTTCGGCCGCAGATAGCGGGGGATACTCCCGTATTTGTGCCCGTAAACGCTCGCTGTAGTGCTGTTTGAAGAGTGGATTTCAGTCAAGGGCTGTGGAAAGTGGGTCTCAAGTCGCCCCGGAGTGTCGACGAGGCACAACCCTCAGAGTGCGAGAGCGGGAAGCTTGAAACAGGCCCGAGTCCTCCACCGCCCGAACCGGAAGGTGGTTGGCTATTGATACTATGGGGAGTAGGTTTCGACGCCGTCGACATCCGATCGTGGTACCATGACGAAGATGGTTTCGGATGATGACAGCCAACAGTGGCGAAGAGCATCGCAGCGATACGCCTGTGCGATACCGTATAGTCATAGATATGAAGCAGGCGCTCGGTGAGAAGTTTCAATAGATGATTAGTGATTAGTGGGTGTGCGAGAGTTTGGCGTCAATCGAAGTCGGAGAAAGCACAATGACAGAAAAGGAAAACGAGACGAATACCCCGGATTCACGAGATGAGAAGATCTGGATCTTGGTGGATCATTCTGCGCGCGAAGCGTCCCTGCTTCCAGTGGCCCGTAGTTTGGAGGAACGCGGGCTTTCGGTAGAGCTGGTGACGATCACGGAGGTGATCGGGAGCGTGGCCCGCGAAGCCCTGGCCGGTGGTGCTGAGCGATTGCTGCGAGGTCTTCGAGTTGCCATCAGTGATCGTGGTGGAGACGAAGATCTGGTGGGAGCCATTCGACGCCGCCAACCGGACGTTCTGGTCGTCACCGAGGCCCGTTATGCTCGGGCGATCGGAGTGTTGGAAAACCTCACCGGTGTCCAGAGTCTTCAGGTGGGACTGGTTCCCGATTTCTACGTGGGAGCCGATTGGTTCAACGGCCAGCTCCACGCATTCATCGTGCCCGACGAAAAGATGCGCGATGAGATCGCAGATCGAGGAGTCTCGGAAGAACGTATTCGAGTCGCCGGCCCCGCATTGCGTCCTGGATTCGGCGATGACGTCGACCGCAGTCAGGCGCGCTCGGAGCTCGGCCTCGACGAAGACCAACAGGTCGTGTTGGTGCGGGCCAGCGGTTTTGACGCGGCGAGCCTGGAAAAACTGGTCTTTCAATCCACCCTCTGTGATCGGAACGTCCGGTTTATTTTTCACCATGATGACGACGGAGCGACGGCCTCGACGCTGCGCCGCGCGGCCGATGAATATGGACTTCCGGCGGCCATGTTTGGACGCGTCTCGGATTTGGAGCGATATTTCGCTGCCGCCGACGCCATTTTGGCGGCCGACGAGGAGCCCTATTTGGCAGAAGTGCTGGAGTCGGGAACACCTGCTCTGATTCTGAGCGGGGAACGCCAGCAGCCCCTACAAAACGGTGCGGCACTGGCGGAACGAGGATTGGTCAATCACCTCGATGATCTCGCTCAACTGGGCACCCGGTTGGACCGATTTTTGGAGCCCGAGAACCTGGAAGAACTGCGTGTGACACTGCGGGAGTGGAACGGGGTCGCCAGGCACGAAAAGCTGGTGGAAGTGCTAGAGGAAGTGGCCGATCAAGCCGACGAGTGGCGCATTCCCGCACGGCCCACCAAGAGCGACGACGATGTCGATGAGGAGGGCCAAGAGGAGCCGGAGGCCAGTGGGCCCTTCGAATCGATTGGTTCCAGAGGCGGGGGCGAGCGGGCTTCCGGGGAGCAAGACGGCGAAACGCCGGCCCGTGACGCCAGCCGACGAGGGCCGGCCGATTTCTCGAGTCTCTCTCGTGCAGAAGCCAAGGAGCAGCTCGCGGAGCTCATCTTGAAGGAGCGGAAGGCGGAGCGCCGTTGTCGGGAGCTCGAAAAACAACAAGAGCGGTGGCGCGGTCGCCTCGAACTCGCCCGGGACTGGAATGAGACGGATTTGATCGACGAAGCAGAGTCGATACTTCGCGGCTATATCGATGAAGCCAAGCCGCTGGAGCGAGAACTTCGCGATATCCGCCGGCAAAAGGAAAAGCTCAAGGCAGCCGCTCGCTCCGGAGAGGACCGCTCCGGGCCACGGGACAATGCCGGTGATACCGGAGAGCGGCCGAGTCGGATGGAGGAACGATTTCAGAAGATGGAGGTCGACCGAGACCTGGAGGGGCTCAAAGACCGTATCCGCCGTGAACTGGGCGAATGAACGGAAGCGACGAGAAGAGGCCTGGCCGGGGGGAGACGAAGCTGCATCTCGGGCTCTCGATGCTCCTCGCAGTGGTGATCGGCGTTTTTTTCTTTCTGCTCGCGATTCGCTCCATTCCCATCGAGACGGTGCGGGAGTACCTGGCCGTGGCGGACTGGAAGCGCCTCGGCATCGGATCTGGAGTCTTCCTCGCGATCTATGCGGTGTGTCATATCGCACGGGTGACACGTTGGTATTTTTTGGTCCGGCCTCTGGGCGAGATAAAGGCGTCACAGGTGCACCGTGCATGTACGGTGGGCTTTACGGCGATCATTTTATTGCCGCTTCGGCTGGGGGAATTGGTCCGCCCTTTCTTGCTCGCCCGGACCTCGAAGTTATCGGGGGCCGGAGTATTAGCGACAGTGGTGGTGGAGCGGATTATCGATGGTTTGATCATCACCGGCGTGCTCTTTCTCGGACTTTGGACCTATGAGGGCGAGGCCTCCACAGAGCTGGCGCGAGCAGTGGGAACGATCGCCGCCGCGATCTTCGTTCCGGCCCTGGTGATGTGTTTCGTCGCCTATCGAAACCGCAGTCTCGCGCGGCGGATGGTGATGGGGACATTGGGCCGGGTATCGCAGACGCTGGGTGAACGGGTAGCCCGCCTGCTCGAGCAATTTGCAGCCGGGTTCGGTGCGATCTCGCGTACCGGGGAGATGATTCCCTTTGTGTCGATTACAGCGCTTTATTGGACAGCCAATGCAGTCTCGATGTGGGCTCTGCTTCGCATAGGCTTTGGCCTCGACATCGGGCTGTGGGAGATGGTGACGGTCATGGCCGTGCTGGTCGTGGGAATCATGATTCCCGCCGGACCTGCTATGGCCGGTAATTTCGAATATTTCATGGCCCAGGGGATGGGACTCTTCGTGCCCATCGATGTCTCGTCCATCGGCGGTCAGGTCGGCGTTTTTGCTGCTCTGGTTCACGTCCTGCAAATCGCGGTTATTGTCGCCCCCGGGGTGTGGGTGATGATTCAGTATCGGAAATTGCGACTGAATCGACAGACCCTAAAGGAATCGAGGAAGATGAGCGATGTCGATTGAAATTCGAACACCGAGCCCGGTGTGTCGGCGGGTGTGATTCACCCCCGTCGGCAGCTGAATTGACATGCGATTGGCCGGAGAAGTAACTTTGAACGTCGGGCTGAGTGCGAGAAACGTATCTGGACAACGTCAGGAGGCACCGTGGTAGCCCTGTCGCAGAGACAAATCGATATTCTCTTTACGATCATTGGATGCTTTACCAACCGTGGTCAACCGGTGGGAAGTGCCACGGTGGCTGATTGCGAAGCCATCAACGTCAGCTCGGCAACGGTCCGCAACGTGATGTCCGATCTTCAGGAAAAGGGGCTGCTGATAAAGCCCCATACCTCGGCGGGCCGGATTCCCAGTTGGTCGGCGATGCGGTTTTACGTCGATTATCTGGTCGAGCATGGGGAACTCATCGCCGGGCCGGAGCTCGATTGGCAGCATCATGTGGAAACGCTCGGTGACGGCGACGTGGAATCGACGGTGCGCTCCGCCGGCCTTGCCATGAGCCAGTTGTCGCAGTTGACGAGTATCGTGTCGAGCCCGGAGGTCACGCAGATGCAGCTCAAAGATCTGCATCTTTCGAAACTCTCCGAAAAGCGTGTGCTCGTGATTTTGATCACACAGGATGGACGGGTCTTCAATCGAGCGGTTCGTCTCGAAGAGCCGGTTTCACGAAGTTCTTTGGATCGGATGCAGAATTTTTTGTCGGAGCAGGTCGTCGGCCTCAGTTTGCGCGAGGTTCGCCACCGCGTGCGACGCGAATTAGAAGCTGCAGAGATGGAATATCGCGAGTTTATGCGGCGTGCGCTCGAGATCGGGCGTCAAGTCGTGGAAATGGCAACCCGTTCCGAACTCTTCGTGGAAGGCACACTTCATATGTTGGACGTCTCGGAATTGGCTCACGACATCGATCGGGCGCGAGATGTCATGCGTACACTGGAGGACCGAGAGCGGGTGCTCGACGTCTTAAATCGCATCTGTGAAACGCCACGAGCCCAAACCCTTATTGGTCCCGAGTTAGGGGATGAGTGGGGAGATAATTTAAGCCTCGTTGCATGTGGTTATTTCAACGACGGGCGACAGATCGGGTTGTTGGGTATTCTGGGGCCGATGCGGATGAATTATGCTCGCATGATTCCACTGGTCGAGCATGTCGCCGGTGTGCTATCGAGAGAGCTAGAAGAGCTCGCTTAATCCGGCCCGTGGTTGGTGATTCGACGGACGAAGTACTTGCTTCCATTTTCGATGATTGGGCCGGCAGAATTGACCTTGGATCGAATGCTCTGGCATTTGCCCACCAGGAGATGACTTTGACTGAACGAGAAAAATCAGAAGAACGACCGATGAATCACGGGTCACCCGATGGTGGCGCCGACGATGGCACGGATGCTCCAGGTGCCGACGATGGCTTGAAGCAATCGGAGGATGGAGAGGAACAATCCAATAGGGAAGAAGAGCCATCGGGCGACGTGCCGCAAGGAGATTCGGATTCCGAAGAGGACGGCGATGAGCCCACGAAGGCCAGCGAAGGCGATGAGCCCACCGAAGAAGGGGAGCACGACGGCGCGGAAGCGGCTCAAGATCCAGCGGATCAGATCCAAAGCGATTTTGGTCATGACGCCGAGCAGAGTGAATGCGCCGAAGATCAGCACGAACAAGCTCCATCGAAAGAACAGGACGAAGACGAAGTAGATGATAGCCACATCGTCGATGACGATCTGTTTTTGAGTCCCGATGACGACGAGGCGGAGGTCGTCGGCCTCGAGGGGCAGCAGGACACGGACGAACAAGATCAAGAAACAGCATCAAGTGAACCCACTGCAGCGGAGGAGCTGGCGGAGGCCGTAGCAGCCGTCGACGCCGCGAAAGACCAGGTCTCGGAGTTGAGCGCCGCGATCGAGGAGAGAGATCGGCGCATCGGCGACCTCGAAGAAACTGTGGCGGAGGTGAGAGAGGAGCGCGATAAGATCAACAACATGATGCTGCGCAAAGCCGCCGATCTCGAGAATTATCGCCGCCGTGCCGAGCGAGCCAAAGAGGACTTGAAACGATATGGCATCAGTGATGTCGTTGCGGAGTTGATACCGGCCGTCGACAATATGGAGCGCGCACTGGAACACGCGGAAAAGCAGACCGACGACAGTTCCTTTGTCGATGGTGTGCGGATGGTTTATCGCCAAATCCTCAGTGCTCTGGAAAAACACGGGGTCACCGGGTTTGACTCGGTGGGTGAACAATTCAACCCCGAACGCCACGAGGCCATCCAGCAAGTGGAGACCTCCGAGCAAGACACGGGGACGATCATGGAGGAGTTTCAGAAGGGGTATTTTCTCCACGATCGCCTGATCCGTCCGGCCCTCGTGACGGTCGCAAAGCGCGTGGAGCCGCCCGTCGATGAAGAGCCCGCTGAGGAAGAAGAGCCCGCCGATGAAGAGTCCACGGAGGGAGAACAGCCCACAGAGGAAGTAGAGCCCGCTGAGGAAGAACAGGCCGGGGAAGTGGACGAGGAACCGTCGGCAAACGACGAGGCCGTAGATTCGGGTCCCGAAGATGGCGAAGCATCAGAAGATTCTGAGGAGTCGGAAGCAACCGATGAGTCCGATGAAGATCTGAGCGATGAATTAGCTAAAGAAGACCGGAAACAGGTTTCTTCGGAGACGGAAGCTCCGGACCCATCGCCGTCAGCTTCCACACCAGGCGATGCGAGCGATGAAGATGAGCAGGATTCGCCGGCAGCGGATTGATTCATTTTGCAGACAACGACTTATCTTAGAGATGAGGAAGCGTTATGGGCCACACGATTGGAATCGACCTCGGGACGACGAACAGTTGTGTATGTTGCGTCATTGATGATGAGCGCGTCGTCATCCCAAATGCGGAAGGGAGTCGAACGACGCCATCGGTGGTGGGCTTTACCGAAGATGGCCAAGAGTTGGTGGGGCAGGTAGCCAAACGCCAGGCACAGACCAATGCGGAAAATACGATTTTTGCCGTAAAGCGCCTTATCGGCCGTCGCTTTGATGCCCCCGATGTGGCTCAGGCGCGGCGCTCCAGCCCCTTCAATATCGTGGAGGGTCCCAATGGCGACGCCTGGGTCGATGTGCGGGGCAAAGAGATGTCGCCCTCGGAGGTCTCGGCACTGATCCTCAAGGAAATGCGCGATATTGCCGAAGAACATCTTGGCGAGGAAATCGAGGATGCCATCGTAACCGTTCCGGCCTATTTTAACGACGCCCAGCGCCAGGCGACCAAAAATGCCGGCCGCATCGCTGGGCTGGAAGTCTCGCGGATCGTCAACGAGCCGACGGCGGCCGCGCTGGCCTATGGCGTGGGCGACGAACAGCAAACAGGGGCGATGAAAGTCGCGGTCTACGACCTCGGAGGCGGCACCTTCGACATCTCGATTCTAGAATTGATGGACGGTGTCTTCAGCGTGTTATCGACATCGGGCGACACATATCTCGGCGGCGAGGACTTCGATAACGCCATTATCGACTGGTTGGCCGACAAATTCGAGGCTGAACACGGGGTTGATCTCTTGGAGAACCCGATGGCCCTTCAGCGTCTTAAAGAAGAGGCCGAACAAGCCAAATGTGAGTTATCCAGCACGGAAGAAGTGGAGATCAATCTTCCCTTTATCCACACCGGCGATGACGGACCGATGCATATCGAGGAGACGCTCACTCGCAGCACCCTCGAGGAGTTGGTCGATCACCTCATCGAGCGCTCTCTCGATCCATGCCGCACGGCACTCAAGGATGCAAATCTGCGTCGAGCCGATGTGGACGAAGTGCTTTTGGTCGGCGGGATGACCCGGATGCCTGAGGTCCGTAACCGTGTCGGGGAGTTTTTCAAGCAAGAGATCAACACCTCGGTCAACCCCGACGAAGTAGTCGCTGTAGGGGCTGCGGTGCAGGGTGGGATTATCTCCGGTGAATTGACCGATGTGCTGCTGCTCGACGTAACGCCACTGACCCTCGGAGTGGAGACGGCCGGTGGTGTGTTCACCCCGTTGATCGAGCGGAATACGACGGTGCCCTGCAGTTATACTGAGGTCTTCAGCACGTCCGTGGACAATCAAACCATGGTTCCCGTTCATGTCTTGCAGGGCGAGCGCGCCATGGCGGAAGACAACAAGAGCCTGGCCCGTTTTGAATTGACGGGCATCCCTCCCGCGCCGCGGGGAGTGCCAAAGATCAACGTCACCTTCAAGATCGACGAAAATGGCATGGTCAACGTCACGGCCAGAGACGAAGTCACCGGCGTAGAACAGTCGGTCAATATCGTCGCCGATGGAGGTCTCAGCGATCAGGATATCGAAAAGATTGTCGAAGAGGCGAAAGCCAAAGAGGAAGAAGACGAGCGGGTTCGCCAGGTCATGGAAAAGCGCAATCAAGCCGAAGGTCTACTCTACTCTACAGAACGCAGTCTGGATGCCTATGGCTCCGAGTTGCCGGAAGAAGAACGCGAGCAGATGGCCGTGGATATCGCGACGGTCAAGGAACTGATCGACGACGCCAACCTGGAGGAGCTAGAGACCATTGTCGAAACCCTCGAGGCTGGGGCCCATCGGCTGGCAGAGGCGATGTATTCGGCCATGGAGGATCAGATGCCGGAGGGCGAGGGTGAAGAGACGGGTTAGCTCGGTGCCGTTCGGGGTTTCGGGTTCTGAGCGAAAATGAGGTGAATATTGTGTTGGCCCCGGAGGTTGAAATGACGCACTCCGGGGCCTTTTTTTATCGCGTACCGCACAACCGGCCATGCCGTCGCTGCGCCTGCTGTACACAGAGTGCAGGTGTACTTCTTCAGGAGACAGGAAACACTGGAAGATGAGCGTCGATCTGTACGACATATTGGGAGTCGAGCCCGATGCGAGCGCGCAGGAAGTCAAGAGTGCTTACCGCCGGTTGGCGTTTCGATATCACCCCGACCAAAACCCCGGTGACAGAGAGGCCGAGGAGCGCTTTAAGGAGGTGACACATGCCTACGAAGTGCTCAGTGATCCGCAGAAACGCCGGGCCTACGACCGGCTAAATAATCGAAGCATCTCGCGCGACCGCCGGGGGCCGACATTCGAGGATTTCGGAGAGGTCTTCGAAGTGCTCAATTCCGTTATTAGTGCCGGATTTGGAAGTCTGGGACGAAGTGAAGGGGGACGGCGCGGAAAAGATATTCGGGTGGAGTTGTCAATTCCCTTGGAGGAGGCAATGACGGGGGTGCGCCGCGATGTCACCGTACCCCGCCCGAGAGAATGTGTACGGTGTAGCGGCAGTGGAGCCGAGCCGGGAACAGCACTGCGCACCTGTAAGAAGTGCAAAGGCAAGGGGCAAATTCGAATTCAACAGGGGTTCTTTTCTCTATTGCGCGATTGTGACCGTTGTCGTGGCCGCGGCCGGGTCCCGGAGACCAGTTGCCGGCGCTGCGAAGGAAGCGGTCAAATTGAGGGAACGGAATTGCTGCCGATCGACGTCCCTGCCGGAGTGCGAGACGGGCAAACGCTGCGCTGGTCGGGCAAAGGAGTTCCGGCAGCCGGCAATGGTGATGACGGTGACCTGTTGGTGGACGTCGTGGTCGAGGAACACGAACTCTTTGCGCGGGACGGTCAAGACATTCACCTGGTCCTTCCGGTCAGTTTTACCCAGGCGTCCCTCGGCGCTAAGGTGGATGTTCCAACCCTGGATGGCGCGGTGCGGATGAAAGTTCCCGCCGGGACTCAGTCCGGTCGCGTGTTTCGATTGCGAGGGAAGGGCCTGCCCGCTATCGGTGACCGACCCGGCGGCGATCAATATGTTCGCCTGGAGGTCACATCCCCCGAAAAGATCAGTCAACATCAGGAAAAGCTCCGTGAGAAATATGCCGCCAAATCGGGTCGAGACAAGGAGCAACAATCAGGTATCTGGGGTCGCATTCGACAATTTTTTGAGTGATCGTGTGTCGACTTTGTTGCGTGGTTGGGCTGTGCTCTTGCTTATGGTTGGGCTGTGCTGGCCGGTCGTGGTCGCCGGGGCGGAACCGGAGCCCAAGCCCAACGCCGTCGTCGTGGTGCTCGTACCCCTGAGCGGAGAACTCTCTACGATGGGCGAACAACTCGTTGAGGCTGCCCGGCTCGCCGCCCGGCGAACGGGTGTGATCATCGAAGGCATCGACGAAGGAGAGAGCGTAGAGCAGACTCTGGAAGCAGTGGCCGCCCAAGGAGAGCGCGAAGAGGTGGTGGCGATCATCGGACCACTGAAGCGAAGGCACGGGGAACCGGCTGCCCGCCTGGCCCAACAGAAGGGGGTGCCCATGGTGGTCTACTCCTCCCAACAGGGCGTGGAAATGCGGGGAAATAAGATATTTCGCGGGCGACCGGGATTCGACGCCCAGGCAAAACAACTCGCCGAATACTTAAGGACCGGCCTCGAGATTGACGATGTCGGTGTTGTGGCTCCTCGGTCGCGCTACGGTGACGAGGCTTTGCCGGCGGTCGTCGATGCCATGGACGAGCAAGGGGGGCGAGTTTCAGCGATGGCGCGGTATCCGGAGAATACGACGGATTTTCGCATTCCCCTGCAGGTGTTAACGGGGCAGCGCGCCTATGTCGGAAGGGGACGCTCCCTTTCGCAACACAGAGTCGATCGGTGGGGGACCGTCTCACTGGTGGGAGAGAATGCTCCTGATTTTGAGGCGTTAATCATATTGGACTTTCATGACGTAGTGGCGCGCATGCTCCCATTTTTGCCCGGTGAAGGACTTCGCACGGGAGCGAGTGAGCAAGGACGGCCGCTGCAACTTATCGGTCTTTCCGGTTGGCGTGGTGACGGATTGGGTCGAGCCGGCGACCACGCAATGGGTGGAGTCTTTTTTGATACATTTGGCGGAGAGCGCGATGGCTTAACCGCCCAACGATTCGTCTCCGAGTTTCGAGGGATTACGGGGCGCGAGGTGACGACACCGGAGGCCGAGATCTACGACCTGGTAGCGCTGATCGCAACGGCGGTGGAGCGAGCTCCGTCGACGCAAAGGCGTGATGCCGTTGTCGAATTTTTGCGCAATGACTCACCCTACGTCGGCGTAACAGGCAACTGGGCATTTGATCGATGGGGCGCCCCGATTCGCACACTCCACCCTTATCGGGTCATCGACGAGGGTCAGTGGGTACGAGCCGATGGGGGCGATTGGTGAGCAGTTGCGAAGAGACCCACCGCTCGTCGATTGTCATCCCCGTAGCCTTGTTGGCCGCATCGGCGGTGACCATGGCCGTCGCTGGCCTGTTGGCCTCTGAACTCGATCCCTTCGAGCCCTCTGCGTGGACAGCTCCCGGTCTGCTGTCGGCACTGGCTTATACACTGTGGATGTTGGCCATCGTGGCCACCCACGAGGCCGGTCACTACGTCGCCGCCCGGCGGCGCGGGGTAGACGTGAGTCGACCCTATTTCCTGCCCGGCATTGGTCCTATTCCCGAACTCGGGGTGATCCCTTTTTTCGGGACCTTCGGGGCATTTATCCGCATGAAATTGAAGAAGGTGAAGGCGTCTGAGCTGATGGCCATCGCCGGTTGGGGACCCGTAGCCGGATTCGCCGTCACCGTGCCGGCCGTCTTTATCGGTGTGGCCCTGTCGGAGCCGATGATGATCGCCGATGACGACAGTGTGCTGCTTTTGGGAGACAGCCTGTTGATGGTCGCCGCCACAATGCTCTTTCATCCCGAGATGCAACAGGGTTATGAGTTGATGCTCCATCCGATCGGCCTCGCCGGCTGGGTGGGGTGTCTTTTAACGGCCTTAAATCTATTGCCCATGGGACAACTCGACGGTGGACATCTATTATATGCTGTGCTCGGCGAGCGAGCGCAGCTATTGTCAAAGGTGGCCTTCGGGGTATTGATCGCCCTTGGAATCTTCTATTTTCCGGGCTGGTTACTTTTGGTCTTGCTGGTCTGGTGGATGGGCGTTGAGCATCCCCCGATTTTGGATGGCGAACCGGCCCCGCCAGGACAGCGGGTGATGGCCTGGGGCTGTCTGATCATTTTCGCTTTAACCTTTGCCCCGGCTCCGGTCATCGTCGATGCGTTGCCGCAGTGGCTCGGACTTATGTAGACCGAAAAGAGCGTTAGAGCAGTCCTCCGATTTCGGGAGAACAAATGGAGATTCGATGCTCAGAATGTGGATTCGTCGGGAAAGCGGCCGAAGTCCGTCCCACCGACGGTGGATTCGGGCTTGTCTGTGCGCAATGCAATCACGTCAATGTGGCATCCGTCAGTGACGGCCAAGGTCGCGATGGAGAGGTTGCCCCAAAACAAGCGGACACCGGCGAGTCCTCAGAGGAGGGACCTTCTCCGGCAGAGGAGTTCGTCAGTCGCTCATTGGAACGCCTTTTGCCGGAACCCGGCGAGGGGAGGAGGTGCCCCAAGTGCGTTCACCTGCTCGACGATGATAGTATCCAGCATTGTACCCGATGTGGACTGAGTCTGGCGGAATCTGAGAAATACGAGGAGGGCGAGGCCCCCTGGGAGCAGGTCGGACCGACCCAAGAGGAGGTGCTCGCCGAAGCACGACGGTTGTGGCGCGCCGTGCTCGACGAAGACCGTAGCGAGCAGATAGAGGACTTCGTCGATTTCGTGATCGCCAATGAACTGATCGACTTCGGGATTCGCAGAATTCAGCATTTTATTGTCGAGCACGGCGAGAATAGACACGCCGTAGAGGGACTTCGACGCCTCGCCAAGAGCCTTCACGTCGCTGTCGAGGTGGCACGCGGCCGGGCGGCCAAGCAAGCCGATGCATTCAATGAGGATGTCAAACGCTTTCGAACCGGGCTTTTGGTGGGGGCGCTGGTCTTCTGGACGGTGATTTTGCTTTTGTTCTCATGGCTGTTCTGGGATAAGTTCTAAGCTGTTCGTCACCGTTTCATTGTGCGCAGGCAACACCGATGACAACTGAATTTGAACTGATCGACAAACTTTCGGCAGCGTTTCCTCCTCCGGAAGGATTGTCGATAGGAATTGGCGATGACGCGGCGGTATTGGATCCGGGGCGTTTTGATCTGGTTACGATGGATACCCTGGTGGAGGGAGTGCATTTTCGACGAGAGTGGTGCGAGGCGACGGACGTCGGCTGGAAGAGCCTTGCGGCGAACCTCAGCGATATTGCCGCCATGGGCGGCGGTCCGGGGGCATTCTTTTTGTCGCTGGCACTGCCAGACCCGGTGGATCTGGCATGGGTGGAAGGGCTTTGGACAGGTATGCAGGAGGCGTCGAGGGTATTGGTCCCCGATAGTTTCGAGGTTTCCGCCGGTGGCGGCGATATATCACAGACCTCGGGACCGATCGTGATCACGTTGACGATGCTCGGAGAGGCATCGCCGGCGGGGCCGGTTTTGCGCAGCAACGCCGTACCCGGGGACCGGATCGTGGTTCTGAACACACCGGGACGGGCGGCGGCTGGATTGGCGGTGCTCCAATCGGATGCCGTCGATGCAAAGGAATATGAGGAGTTGGTCCGCGCCTATCGCCGCCCCTGCCCGGAGGTGCGAGCCGGTGGACTCCTCGGCCTGGCCGGAGTGCCGTCGTCGATGATCGACACCAGCGATGGATTGCTTCAGGATATGGGCCATATTCTCAACGCAAGTGAGGTCGGGGCACGAGTCGAGGGATTTCAACTGCCCGTCGCCGAGTCGATGTCGGAGTTGGAGGATGCCGAGGTTGGCTGCGTTGAGGACTGGGTGCTCGGCGGGGGCGAGGATTTTTGCCTGCTCATGACGGTGCCACCGGCTCGGATGCCGAAATTGTGGGATATGGCACGTCAATACGGGTGGGAGGTTCACGATATTGGTGAGATCCGAGGGCCGGAGGAGGGCTTGCAGGTGTTGGGATTGGACGGAAAGCCGCTGGATCGACAGGTTGATCAATTTCGGCATTTTGAGGCGTCATGAGTGATGTATCGGAAAATCCGACCGTTCGGGCTCATCGAGAGGTCGTGGAGCGGCTGTGGACGGAGCCCGTACTGGAATTGTGCGCTCCCCAATTGCCGGTACCCGACGACGCAACCGTACTGGCTGCGGAGTCGCGCTGTGGTGGATTGCTATTGCAGTGGCTTCCCGATCTTCCTTCGGCGACCCGAATGATGGCCCTCGACTCCTCGGGGCCGATGCTCGACGAGGCTCGTTCTCGAATTGATGAGGAGGAGCAGAACCGTATCTTTTTCGTCCAACAGCGTGTGGCATCACTATCGTATGCCGACGGTGTCTTCGACGGTGCGGTGTGTCTTCACGGCCTGATCACGACACGACAAGTCCAGGAGGGCCTTCGGGAACTCATCCGGGTCATCGCCGGAGGAGCGAAGGTGGTCGCGTGCTTTCCACTGCGGTCGAGTTTTCCTGAATTCTACGATCTACTCGACGAGGCATTGCGCGCCTGTGAGCTGGAGGATGTCTTGGTGCGCCTCGACGATCTGCGCGACAATTTATTGAACCCTGCCCGGGTTGCCTCATTGGCCGATAGAGAGGGGTTAGACGATATCAGCGTCACCGAGGTGAGTTGGGAGCTCGCCTTTAATAACGGTCGTGAATATCTGTACTCTCCGCTGATTCAGGAGACCTTTTTTCCGCATTGGATAGGAGCGATTCGGGCATCGGAGCGCGACGATGTATTGCGTTATATCAGTGACGCCATTGATATGTATTGGAGTGAGCGCACGCTCAATACGGAGGTTAAGGCGGCGTTGTTGGTCGGCACCAAGCGCGCCGATGACGGGGCATGAAAGTAGACCGTCGTGCTACTGAGACGAGAACGCGAGACGTCCGACGAATGAAATAGCCTGTGTCCTCAGGCCTGAGAAGGGGGGCGCTCATCGAGGTCGGGCCGCCGGTCGAGTTCTCGCTTTTCCCGTGTTAAGACGGCGATAAAGCCCATGGTGAGTATGATGGTGGGGATGGCGACGAATAATACGATGAAGATGAGATCTTCCATATTCAGCACTCCTCGGCCCGACCCGTAAATCCGGCAATGAAAATACTCTACAAAAGAAAATAGACACGATCGCCGAAGTGTTTAGCCCCGGCCCGTACCAAGCCATGAGGCGGTGGCCGGACGAGATTGCATGTCGACGCCTTACAGTCTGATCTGGATAGCTTTCGCAGGAGTTACACCATGACGTTACGCGAGGAATTGGTTGAAAAATCGGTGCGGCTCGAGGAGATGCTCGATCGAGTTCCGGAGCCGATGGCAAAGGAGTTGCGCGAAAAAATCGCGGAGCTGCGCCAATTGCTGCTGGAGCAGCGACCGCCGCGCTTTGCCCTGGTGGGACGGCGCGGCGCGGGCAAATCATCGCTGATCAATGCCCTCTTTGGACGGCGCGTCGCCGAGGTGGGCCACGAGAAGGCGACGACCACCCGGGGCACCTGGTGGTCTTATCAGGGAGAGCTGGGAACGGTGGAAATGCTCGATACCCGGGGGATACAGGAGGGGAGCCTGCCGGAGGGGGCCGACAAAGAGTTAACTCCTCTGGACAGCATCGCCGCGGCTCTGGGGGAAAAAGGTCCTGACGCAGTCCTATTTCTCATCAAGGCCAAGGAGGTCGACGCCGCCGTCGACGCCGATCTGGATGCCCTGGTCGAGATCTGCAATCGAATTCGGAAGATGCATGATTATCGGGTGCCCGTGGTGGCCGTGGTCACCCACTGCGACGAGTTGGAACCCAAGAACGTCAAACTCCACGCCCCGCAGGGGGAACGGGACGATGACCTCCAGGAAAAACAGATCCGCGTGGAGCGTATCGAACAACATCTGGAGGGAAAAATCCGGGAGCGCGACGAATTGCGCGACCAATTCGTGGCGGCCCACGGGGTTTCGGCGTATCAGTCGTGGCGCCGCGATGGAACGCAGCGCGCCGACGAGCGCTGGCGAATCGAGGAGTTGGTTGATTTTTTGTTGGATGAGTTGCCCGAGCAGGCGCGGGTGGAGTTCGTGCGACTCTCACAGGTCAAAGCCCTTCAACACCGTATTGCCCGTCGACTTACGAATATCATCGCCACTCTCTGTAGCGGAGTGGCCGTCACGCCGGTGCCGGTCGCCGATATTGGCCCCATCACATCCCTGCAGACCAGTTTGATCACCGGCATCGGCTATGTCTCGGGCAGACGCCTGGAGGTAAAGACGGCCACCGAATTCATGGGGGCCATCGGGGCCAATGTCGGTGCCGCCGTGGCCCTTCGAGAAGTGGCGCGAGCGCTGGCAAAACTGTTGGCACCCGGGCTGGGGAGTGTGATCTCGGCGGCTGTGGCCTTTGCCGGGACCAAGGCCATCGGCCACGCCGCAGCGGCCTATTTCATCGATGGCGTCGATGTCAGCCGGGCGAAAAAGATCTTCAAAAAAACCAAGAGACAGGCGAAAAAGTCCT
The DNA here is from genome assembly GCA_007119595.1 of Myxococcales bacterium. Lineage (GTDB taxonomy): Bacteria > Myxococcota_A > Bradymonadia > Bradymonadales > Bradymonadaceae > SLJM01. The sequence continues at coordinate 2,065 of SKPJ01000100.1, read as the reverse complement.
TCGACGATCAAAAGGTGCTCGACGATCAGTCACACTTGGCATTTCCATACGATCCCGACGATCCTGGGGAGTGAAATCACCGCGAGGCGATTCAATCCACATCTACTGATGGAGCGAGGATATGAGCGAGAAATTTTTGGCCGATACAGGAGCGCGGATACCACTGATCTGCGGAGCGATGTATCCCTGTTCCAATAACGAATTGGTGGCCTCAGTTGTGGAGAATGGGGCGGTGGGAATTGTCCAGCCCCTGTCGACAATTTTTGCGCATCGTCAAGACCTGCGCGAGTCACTGCGCATGATTCAACAGCGCTCCCGTGGGGGCGCTGTGGGGTTTAACGCATTGGTGGAAAAATCCTCCAAGCTCTACGAGCAGCGTATGCGCAACTGGGTGGATATCGCCCTCGAGGAGGGGGTGCGCTTTTTTATCACCGCCCTCGGCAATCCCCGCTGGGTGGTGGAGAAGGTTCACGCTGTCGGTGGCGTCGTCTATCACGACGTCACGGAGCGAAAATGGGCTCAAAAAGCGGTGGACGAAGGGGTCGACGGATTGATCTGCGTCAATGGCCGCGCCGGAGGCCATGCCGGAGACAAGCCCATGGAGCAGCTCTACGGAGAACTCGCCGATTTCGGCTTGCCCCTGGTGGCCGCCGGTGGCGTTGGAACACCGGCCGATTATGTAGAGGCATTGCAAATAGGATATGAGGCGGTGCAATTCGGCACCCGGTTTATCGCCTCTGAGCAGTGTTCGGCCCACGACGACTACAAAAATGCGATCGTCGAGGCCGACGAAGATGATATCGTGTTGACCAAGCGGATCTCCGGGGTTCCCGTATCGGTGATTCGAACCGAATTTGTCGATCGGGTGGGTACCGAGGCGGGCCCTATCGCCCGGTGGATGTTGCAGCATCCTCGCCTCAAGCATTGGGTGCGCACCTGGTATGCGGCGAGATCGCTGTTCACACTGGCACGTGGCAACAGGCGTTCGGGAGGCTACGACGATTATTGGCAAGCCGGGCGCAGCGTATCGGGCATAAACTCCGTCGAATCGGTGGAAACCATCATCGAACAATATGCCGCAGCCTGGAGCGAACGCGATCTATCGCAGAACGATCTTGCAGCAGACGACGAAGCAGACCAGGCCGCAGAGTGATCCCCAATGGATCCATGAACGGGGATTGTCGCCGCACCCCATAGCGATGATGACCATCAATCCGTATTGCGCCGACGGATCAGGCCCTCCTGTGATGTGGAAGCGACGAGATTGCCGGCATCGTCAAAGATTTTCCCCCGTACGAAGCCCCGAGCGCCCGAAGCCGATGGACTGTGCACCGAGTGCAATAGCCATCGATCGACGCGAAAGGGACGGTGAAACCACATGGCGTGGTCGACGCTTGCGACCTGCATTCCAGGGGTTAGCCACGTCACTCCATGAGGCCTCAGAGAGGTGATCAGAAACTCGAAATCCGAGGCATAAGCCAGCAGGAACCGATGCAGCGAGGGGTCGTCATCCAGTGGCCCCGTCGTCTTGAGCCAGTGGGCGGTCGTGGGAGGGTGCGTTTTTGGCGCCACGGGATCCTCGAGGGGCTCGCAGGCACGCATCTCGAAGGGGCGCTCGACGAGAGCGCGTTCACGCAAGAAATCCGGGAGGCGCTCGGAGAACTGAGCCACCCGTTGTTGCTCGGTCATCAACTCCTCGGGCCGTGCTACATCGGGACAGTCGTCGGAGTGCGAAAATCCATCCTCCTGGAGTTGAAACGATGCTGACATATTGAAGATCGCACGGCCTTTTTGAATCGCCACCACACGGCGCGTGGTAAACGAACCGCCATCGCGTATCCGGTCGACATCGTAGACGATGGGGCGTGAGACATCGCCGGGTCGAAGAAAATAGGCGTGCAGTGAGTGAACGAAGCGATCGTCGGGCACGGTCTGTACCGCTGCGGACAGGGCCTGGCCGAGGACCTGGCCGCCGTAGACCGTACCCCAACCAAGATCCTGACTTTGACCGCGGAACAAATTCTCCTCGATCTTTTCCAATGACAGCAGGGTGACCAATTCTTCG
>SKPJ01000391.1 GCA_007119595.1 Myxococcales bacterium | reverse complement strand
GAACCGCGTCCAGAGCCGCGTCCAGAGCCGCGTCCAGAGCCGCGTCCAGAGCCGCGTCCAGAACCGCGTCCAGAGCCGCGTCCAGAGCCGCGTCCAGAGCCGCGTCCGGAGCCGGAACCCGAACCTGAACCTGCGCAGGATGACGACTCGGCAGACGACTCCGATCCGGTGGAGAGTATCTTTCAGCGACATCGCAGCGACTGACTCTGCGTTCCTATCCATCGATCGTTCCATCGATCGTTCCATCGACGATTGAGTATGCCCTTCTTTGCGCTTACACCGCCGTTGCTCTACCCTCTTTTGCGAAATATAGAGACGATTGTGGCGACCGCTTCTGAGGAGCAGAGATGAACAGATCCAATACTGTATTGGGAATGGGTCGGTGTGCTGTGGCGACACTGGTCATTGCGTTGATATTCGCAGGCTGCTCCTTTGATCCCGGTGATCGGGCCGAAGAAAGCGAAGAACAGGGCAATCAATGGGAATTTCAGGACGAAGATCCGGCCCAGCAACAAGACGAACAGGACTCGGAACAGGACCCGGACGCCGGGGGGAATTTCGATGCCGAAGTGGTGATCGACACCGGGGATGTCGTCGAGGAAATGCCGGAGCCAGACAGTGGTGGCGACGACGATTCCGGGGAAGATGACGAAGTCTTCGACGTAGCCGATGACAATGACGAAGAGCAACCGGAACCGGACGTCGATCCAATTCAGGAATGCGGGGGCGATGAGGTCGATACATCGCAGAATCCGGCGCATTGTGGCCAATGTGACAACGCCTGTGACGAGGTGTTTGGGGCATGTGAAGGCGGGAGTTGCACTTGTCCCGACGGATTTGAGGCCTGTGGCCAAGACAATCGCTGTGAATTCATTGAAGAAGATCCCAGCCATTGTGGTGGCTGTGGTGTGACCTGTGGACCCGGCGAAGCTTGTCAGGGAGGGGAGTGCGTATGCCGAAGTGGATTCACCGAGTGCGGTGGCGAATGCGTCGACACCGATCGAGATCCGAATCACTGCGGCGGTTGTGACGACAATTGCGGGCTCGGCAGTTGCAATGACGGAAATTGTGAATCCGGGGGATGCTCCCTTGCCTCCTCGTTTGAATGCGAACCGGAGGACGCCGATGGGCTGAGCTGTATGCCCTGGGATGGAGCGTCCAATTCGCTGTATTGCAACCCCTCCATTGGCGATAGTTGTGGAGAGGTCTGCGACGGAAATCAGGTATGTCGTCCATTTGTGGGATGCCGAAGTTACCGAGCAGCCCGTGGTTGTGATGGTTGTCCCTGTGACGATTGCTCCCTCGAGGAACGATGTTTCGACGACATCAGCTCCATGGACGGCGTATATTGCATGAGTCGCCTGGATTCGGACGACGATGACGACGACGGCTGGTTTTGATGAAATTTGCGAGCGTCTGGGCCGTCGAGGACTCGGCTCGATACCGGAAACGGACTCCATACCGGAGAAAAAACCAAATTTGACAAGGGGTTGTGCCCTGCTAGACTAACGGTTCTCTCCGTTCCGCAAAACGCACTGTCGGTGCGAGGCGGTCGAGAGAGTAACTCGCCGAGCATCGCCGATTTCAACCTCCATTGCAGTTGTGGCGAAACCCCATTGGGAGATCATTGCGTGCTGATGCGGTGCGATAGGAAGTCAATCGAGTTTAGTTCGAGACGGTATTCATGGGTCTGATTCCTCAGTCCGTCATCGAGGATGTCCTGGCGCGAACGGATATCCTGGAGACGGTACGGCAATATGTGGCGCTCAAGCGCTCGGGGAGCAATCACAAGGGCTTGTGCCCGTTTCACGACGAGAATACGCCCAGCTTTTTCGTCCATCCCGGCATGGGTATCTACAAATGCTTCGGATGCGGAGAGGGGGGGAATGTCTACCAGTTTTTGATGGCCATGGAGGGGTGGAGTTTTCCGGAAACGGTACGTCACCTCGCCGAGCGCTGCGGAGTCGAAATTCCGGAGCAGGATTCCGAGCAAGCCGAGGCCCAGAGAAAGCGCAGAAAGGGCAAAAAGCTCTACCTCGATATCATGGATAAGGCCCGCCAATTCTATAGCGATACGCTGTGGAGCAAGGCCGGACGGGCAGCACAGATGTACCTCGCCGAGCGCGGCATCGACGAAGAAACCAGCCGGGCCTTCGGTCTGGGATATGCTCCCGATGGCTGGGAGCATCTGCTCGATCATTTGAAATCCGAGGGCATTCGGCCCGAATTGGTCGCCCGAGCCGGCCTGGCGATGACCAATGACCGGGGAGGTCATTACGACCGCTTTCGCCACCGGGTGGTTTTTCCCGTCGTCGACGTATGGGGTCATACCCTGGCGTTTGGTGGGCGAACCCTGGGAAGCGACGATGACGGCGCCAAGTACATCAATTCCCCGGAGACCCGGTTTTATACCAAGGGAAAGCAGTTGTACGGGCTGGACGTGGCAAAGCGTACCATCCAAAAACAGGAATTCGCCCTGGTGGTGGAGGGAAATTTCGACGTCATCGCTCTACACGGTGCGGGGCTCGATATGGCGGTGGCGCCGATGGGGACGGCGTTGACCGAACAGCAGGCCCGGTTGATGGGTCGCTTTGCTCGAAGGGTGGTGGTCGCCTTTGACGGAGACGAGGCCGGTGAAGAGGCAACTCTGCGTTGTCTGTCGGCTCTCGATGCCGCGGGATTGGAGGCTCGAGTGATCCGTTTTGCTCCAGGCGACGACCCCGATACCTTCGTGCGCCGTGAGGGTATCGACGCTCTGCGGGCCAAGATAGACGAGGCTGTGCCGATGGTGGCGTGGGCTCTGCAGCGGGTGTTGGGGCCGGTGGAGGGAGCCTCGATCGAAGCGCGCATCGCAGTGCTCGAAGATGTGGGCCAGATTTTCGACCAGATCGGCGACGATGCCGTAAAAAAGCATTACGCCGAAGAGGTCGCTCGGCGATTGAGTATCGACCCCGGGCGGGTAGAAAAGTATATTCGCCGCTCAACGGCGGGCCGAAGAGACGTTGAAAAGCAATTGAAAAAGGTCCACCAAGGTCCCCAGTGGAGCAGCGCTGAATACGGCGTTTTGGTCGTATTACTGGAACATCCGGAGTGGCTCGATGACTTTTTTCGCGAAGAACTTGACAAATTGCTGACAAGTCAGGACCTTGCGATGCTGCTCAATCTCGCCCGCGACCATTACGGCGAGCATGGTAGGATCGACGGCTCATTGTTTTTGGAAGCGGTTGAACAAGCGCATCTTCGCGAAACGGTGAGTCGAGCACTTGCCGAGCCCGAGCGTGGCGGGTTGTACCCTCCCGAACAGAGCTTACGGTGGTATCGCGATTGTGTCTGGACCCTCAAGCGGCGCTGGGCACAGCGGATGGCCGATTTTCTTCAACAAGAGTTGATAAATGTAGACTTTAGCAACGATCGCCAGCGATTTGAGACCTTGACCCACCAACTCGACGAGGTTCGCCAATTTCAAAAAGCCCTCGATTTGGAAGGCCTTCAAGGAGATCGAATCGAGGGCCGGGCAGGTTGAACTCAGGAGGTAAGGTGTAGAAAAAGACCAGTGATTTCGTCCATTTATAGCGGAATAATCCCGTATCAGTACAAGTTTGCCAGCCCGTCCTCGCAGCAGTATCGGCGCGAAGGTGGGAGACGGACGCAGGCAACCTGCCGATGCATTTCGTCGGCGGCAGTGGCACGTACCAAGGAGACAGTTTAATGCTGACAGCTCAATCCAACGCACGAGCAACGAGTCTGGAAGTTCGGAAGCTCATCGACATGGGAAAGGAGAGGGGGTATTTGACCTATGACGAGGTCAATGACTCTCTTCCCGAAGGGGTATTGTCGAGCGAGCAAATCGACGACGTCATGATGCTCTTCGTCGAGTTGGGCATTCAGATGGTGGACGAGCCGTCGCAGTATAAACCGCCGCCGCCGCCCGACGAGGACATCCAGCGCACCAAAAAACAAAAGAAAAAGGCCAAAAAGGGAAGCGATAAATTCGTCAAGGGCAATGACCCGGTGCGGATGTATCTGCGCAAAATGGGTCAGGTTCCTTTGTTGACGCGCGAAGGGGAAGTGGAGATCGCCAAGCGCATCGAGGAGGGGGAAAAGACGATTTTGACGGTGGTCTTGAGCACTTCGGTGGGCGTGCGGCGAATGATCCGCATGGCTCTGCGGGTAGAGGGCGGAAAGACCAAGCTGACCAGCGTGTTGCAGGCTCCGGACCCGGAGAATCTGCCCCGCGACGAGGACGGCACTGTCATCGAGATGACCCACGACGAGCGCAAGGAGTGGTTTCTCAATCAGATCGACCGGGTGCGCCAGTTGCACGAGACCAATAACTCCTTGAGCGAGGAGCTGATCACCCGCCCCGGATTGTCGTTGGTGGAGCGCAAAAAGATCCGCGAACAGATCAAGGCCAACCGCCGGGAGATGTTCGCCGTAATGAAGAATGTGCGGCTGACCAAAAAGCACACCGACAAGATCGTCGCCCGCTTCAAGAATTTGCTTCGTCGAATCGACAAGGCGGAGAGCCAGTTGGCGAAGGTGGAGCGATTGACCGGGGTGACCTGGCCGGAGGCTCGGGGGCTGGTGTTGGATATCGCCAATGGAGAGCCGGGAACCGATAAGCGGCTCAAAAAATACGGCATGTCACAGCAGCGCTTCCACGAGGTATTCGAAAAGATGCGCGCCCTTCGGCGCCGGGTGCGGGCCGTGGAGATCGAGGCCGGCCAGCCGGTCAACGCCCTTCGCATTACCCATCAGGCCGTTCTCGCCGGAGAAAAGACGGCGGAGCGGGCCAAGAGCGAATTGGTGGAGGCCAACCTTCGATTGGTGGTCTCGATCGCCAAAAAATACACCAACCGGGGCCTGCAATTTCTGGATCTGATTCAGGAGGGCAATATCGGTCTGATGAAGGCCGTCGATAAATTCGAGTACCAGCGGGGCTATAAATTTTCCACCTATGCCACGTGGTGGATTCGCCAGGCCATCACCCGTGCCATCGCCGATCAGGCGCGGACGATTCGAATTCCGGTCCACATGATCGAGACCATCAACAAGCTGGCCCGCACCGAGCGCTATCTGGTCCAGTCGCTGGGTCGTCCGCCCACACCGGAGGAGATTGCCGAGCGCATGGAGATGCCGGTGGAGAAGGTTCGCAAGGTGCTCAAAATCGCCAAGGAGCCGATCAGTCTGGAGACCCCCATCGGCGAGGAGCAGGACTCGTCACTCGGCGATTTCATCGCCGACGAAGAGGCGGTCAATCCCTCGGAAGCGGTGGTCGGATCGAACCTCGCCGACCAGACCCGCAAAGTCCTCTCGACCCTGACGCCCCGCGAGGAAAAAGTGTTGCGGATGCGCTTTGGCATCGGTGGAAAATCAGATCACACCCTCGAGGAGGTCGGTCAGGACTTCAATGTCACGCGAGAGCGGATCCGGCAGATCGAGGCCAAGGCCCTCAAAAAACTGCGCCATCCCAGCCGGGCCAAACAACTCGAGAGCTTTGTCGAGTTTTTGAAATAATCGACAAAAAACGGTGTCGTTTCCTACAACCCCCTCCCGGCCATAAATTCCGGGAGGGGGTTTTGTTTGGGCCCCGGCTCCCGGGAAGTCACCGGCCCCGGCTCCGGGAAGTCACCGGCCCCGGCTCCCGGGAAATGACCGGTTCCGGCTCGGGGAAGTCACCGGCACCGGCACCGGCTCCGGGAAGTGACCGGCCCCGGCTCCCGGGAAGTGACCGGCCCCGGCTCCCGGGAATTGACCGGCCCCGGCTCCCGGGAAGTGACCGGCCCCGGCTCCCGGGAATTGACCGGCCCCG
>SKPJ01000200.1 GCA_007119595.1 Myxococcales bacterium | reverse complement strand
GACTGCTATACGATCCGGCGTCACTGGACGCTGGACCGTTGTTCTGGCCGGCCATGGGGCTCGCCGTCGGGGCGTCGGCCGTTCCGTTTTGGCATCTCGCACGGGCTTATCGCGAGACCGGGGAGCAACGACGAGGTCCACTGCGAGTTTTGTTTTCTGCAGGTTTCGTGGGGTATCTCGGGGCCTGGAGCAATGCCACGTTGTTGGCCTATGACGTCATGCTTCCCTACGGGCTGTTTCTGGTCCTGGCGTCGCTTTTGATGCTGACGAGGCTCGTACAGTCGATGCAGCGACGGGCCGACAAGAGACTCTTTGAGCGCAGTCTACTGTACTCCGCGTTGGCCGCATTCTTATCGGCTGGCTTTTTATTTGGGGCGCTCGTGGTCTTGTCGGAGCCCACGGTTCCCATGTTGCGGGATTACGGGATGGGAGCGTTTTTTCTGCTCTGCATGGCGGCGCTGGCCTTTGAACCGGTTCGCCAGCATATCCAGGAACTGGTCGGACGTCGAATCGCCGGGGGGCGTGCACAGGCCGTCGATCTGGCCGAAGCACTCGCCGATCAGGAGGAGCGCGCCGATCAGGCAGAACGACTTGCTGAACTCGGCGCATTTACTTCCGCCATTGCCCACGAAGTTCGCAATCCACTGGGCGTGATCTCCGCCTATCTTTCGGTATTGGAGCGCCAGGGCGCCGATGAGGAGACCATCGCTGAGATGCGAGAGCAGATCGATCGGGCGAGCCGGTTTCTCGATGATTTATTGCATTATGGACGACCCAGTCCGCTGGAGCTACGCATGGTGCGCCTGGCAGATACGGTGGAGTTGGCTCGTTCTTCGGCTTCAGCGGGACTCGGCGAGGAAATGCCGGATGACGTGGTTTGGAGCTGTGATGTGGAACCACCAGAATTGACCCTGGAGTCCGATCAGGGTCAATTGATGCAGGTATTCGTCATCTTGCTGGAAAATGCGTTCCTCGCCGTCGAAGAGACAGATGTAGCTGAGGTTCGCGTCGAGGCCAAATCCGGTGAGAACTCGGTTTTTATCGCTGTCGAGGACAGCGGTTCCGGAGTCAAGGATACAGTGGCCGAGAGACTCTTCGAGCCCTTCGTGACCACCCGCAAGCGGGAGGGGAAGAGTCATGGAACGGGGCTCGGTCTCGCGATTGCCCGCGGAGTCGTCGAGCGCCACGGAGGAACCATCGAGGCCAGCGATTCACCGATGGGTGGCGCGAGGTTCGAGATCGAACTTCCCCGATATCAAAACGTATTGGCCGCCGCCACGGCGGCACGCCAGGACAGTAAAGAAGATGCTGGCGAAGCAGACGCGTTGGCACAATCGCACCAGAAGACGGAGTCATGAGCGTGAGCGACGATGCAACTATCTTACTCGTCGACGACGACCGGGCATTTCGAAATGTCTATGGCAATCTACTGCGTGGAGAGGGCTTTGATGTGGTGGAGGCCGATGACCGCAAGACGGCGCGGGAGTCTTTTGTGAATCAACGCTGCGATGTGGTGCTGTTGGACCTGATGCTGCCCCCCGACGGCAGTGTGCAGGCCGGTCTGGACCAATTGGGGGAATTTCTCGAATTGCAGCCGAACGCGAAAATCGTCGTGGTCTCCGGTGCCGGCGATACTCGATTCATGCTGCAAGCGGTACGCCAGGGGGCCTACGACTTCTTGACCAAGCCCGTCGATCCGGATGTGGTGTTGGTCGTCGTAGAGCGAGCTGTGGCCCGCCGAAGATTGGAGCATCAGGTCCAGGATCTACAGACGTCGCTGACCCATGCACAGCCCGACCGGGCCATGATCGGGAAGAGCCCGGCATTTGTGCGGGCCATCGAAGTTGCCGAGCGCGTTGCTCCCACGGATTTGCCGGTCCTTGTGACCGGAGAAAACGGTACTGGAAAGGAGTTGATGGCCCGGGCGGTGCATCAACTCTCGGAGCGTAGCGAGCAATCCTTTGTGGCCGTCAATTGCGGGGCGTTGCCGGACAATCTCTTGGAGTCCACGCTATTTGGACATGTCAAAGGGGCGTTTACAGGTGCCGTTCGAGATAAATCAGGGCTATTCGCAGAGGCCGATGGAGGAACGCTATTTCTGGACGAGGTCGGTGATATGCCGCTTCACCTGCAGGTGAAGTTGCTGCGGACCCTCGAGAGCGGTGATATTTTACCGGTCGGCGCCGAGGGCTCGGTCCAGGTCGATGTGCGCATCATCAGCGCCACCAATCAGGATCTGGTAGAGCTTCAGAAACTGGGCGATTTTCGCGAAGACCTGTACTGGCGCATCAAAGGGGCTCAGATTCACCTTCCGCCCCTGCGCCAGCGGCCCGGGGATATTCCCCTTTTGGCGACCCATTTTCTCAATAAGGCTGCCCCCATTTGTCCCGATGGAAAGGCCCGGCGGCTCTCCGACGAGGCCACGGAGGCTCTCGTCGATCATGATTGGCCGGGGAATCTACGTGAATTGCGCCACGAGATGCAGCGAGTCACGGTCATGAGTACTGAGCCGGTGCTACAGCCCGATGATTTTGCCTTCGCCACCGATGCCGATTCGACCCATTCTGTCGACGAAGATGCTCCGCTGAAGGAAAAAGTGGCAGCTCTGGAGCGTCGCGAGATCGAAAAGACACTCGATCGCCTTCATGGAAATCGGACCAAAACGGCGGAGGCCCTGGGCATCTCGCGCCAGGGCCTACTCAATAAGATGAACCGCTATGGATTGTCGTAATCGCTTGAGTGCAGCCCGATTCAGCGATGTTTTTTCCGTTTTCCGATCTTGCGATCAAGAGCCTGTTGCATCTTGGCCACCGAGCCATTGATGGCGGCTTCGACGGTGCTTGCCTTGTGGTCCACGGCGCTGGGGTCGAGTCCCTTGATGCGGGCCTCGATCATGCAGCGCTTGTCGTCGGGACCTCCTTTCTCGCTATTCTCGTCGCGCAGGTGAACCTCAACCCGGCTTAGATGTTGTCGAAACCGGTTTAATTTGCGTCCGACGACTTCCTGTACAAATTCCTCGAGCCGCTGGTCGCCCTTGACGCTACTGTCGGTATTAACCTGGATTTTCATTGGTGCTCCCTTACGTCGGTTAGAAAGTGATGCTCCACTGGGCCTCGATGCCCAAGAGACTCGTTGCCCAAGAAAAGCGAGCACCCGTACAATAAGTCCCCGACGCCGGCATTCAAGTACAGCGAATATTCAGAAATCCGGGCAATTGTCGTAGAGCTCCTGGCAGGCCGGACCAAAACCGTCTCGAAAGGTATCATCCGGTGGATTCTGAACCATGTCGCAGGACATCTGGGAGGCGATTTGATTGATCTCCCCGACTTCTTCGCGGGCGCAGTCCTGCACTTGGCCGAGCGTAACATCGCAGGTTGATCGGTCGATGTATTGAAGCTGACAACTGGGACTATATTCTGGGATTTCCATCGAAGAATTCAGGCAAGAGTTGTAGGACTGTTCGCAGGTCGATACCTGGCCGTCGCCGTACATGGCTTCCTCGATGCCAAGGCTCATACATTCAATATCTTTGATTTTGGATTCGGAGATCGAGGAGCGAAAATAGTCCGCCTCTTCTTCACAATAGGTAGCGACCTCATCGTCGCTCATCTCGCTGACCTGAAGTTCGGAATCCAGCGACGAGAAATCACCACCGCAGCCGGAAATGATCAACAAGAACACCAAATAAATAACGAGCATGATATTGCGGGAAATATGCATTTTTCTACTCCAAGTCATCAGAGGTGAAGAGGCGGTAAATACGTTTGGGACAATTGTTGCTGCATGGAGGCCAGAGTATACGCAGAAGGCTCAGAGAGCAAAATGCTACACGAGGTCATCGATAGTCGTAGTTGATGCCGCCTACGAACCCCGGGCTTGGGGCAAACGGCGCCCCTTCTCCCCGGGGGTACAGATGCCTGCGCTTCGCTCCGGCTGCGCGTGGACTACAAACACGCGCAACTACGGGACGGCGGATTGATCTCGATCGATGGTTCGATCTGACCTCCTGAGGTCGATTGCCGTTGTCTGTCGTTGCGCGTGCTTGCTGTCCCCGCGCTGTTTGCGGGGCATCGGTAACCCTGGACGATGGTGCGCTGTATGCACCGAGGCCGGGGATCACCGATCATCGGATCTCCAGTGATCGAACCTGGAATACAAGCACAACGGAGGAGACCACCAAACGTGGCGGCATCTCACGGTGGATAGATCACTGCTGCGCCGCTATATGTAATCCACGACATGGGACACCTCGAATTTTGCGGAGAATGATCATGACGCTCGATTATATGACAGGATTTGGAAATACCTTCGAAACCGAGTCGTTGCCGGGGGCGCTGCCGAAGGGGCGCAACTCGCCGCAGCGTTGCGCCTACGGGTTGTATGCCGAACAACTCTCGGGGTCGCCGTTTACGGCGCCGCGCAACAGCAATGAGCGCTCCTGGCTGTATCGAATCCGGCCATCGGTTCGACATATGGGCCGCTACGAGCCCTATGAACAGACGTTGTGGCGCAGCGCCCCGGAACAAGATGCCAGCGAGCTTCCCATTGGACAGCACCGCTGGGATCCGGTGCCGATTCCCGACGAACCAACCCATTTCGTCGACGGAGTCAGGACCATTACCACCGCCGGCGACGTGATCGGTCAAAGTGGAATGGCCTCCCATCTGTTTTTGGTCAACCAGTCCATGGAGCAGGAGTATTTTCTCAACGCCGACGCGGAGATGATGTTCGTCCCCCAGAAGGGATCGATTCGGCTGGTCACGGAACTGGGCATAATGGACGTGGAGCCAGCGGAGATCGCCGTCGTGCCCCGGGGAGTGGTATTTCGCTTCGAATTGGTAGATGGCCCGGTGCGGGGCTATTTGTGTGAGAATTATGGAGGCATATTCACGCTTCCGGAGCGCGGTCCCATCGGCGCAAATTGTCTGGCCAACGCGCGGGATTTCAAGACGCCGGTGGCGGCCTTTGAGGATGAGGAGGTGGAGTCCGAGATCTATGTGAAATGGGGCGGACGCCACTATACGACGACCATCGGACATTCCCCGCTCGACGTCGTCGCCTGGCATGGAAATTACGTCCCCTACAAATACGATCTGCGCGATTATTCTCCGGTGGGTGCCATCTTGTCGGATCACCCGGACCCATCGATTTTCACGGTCTTGACGTCGCCATCCGGAGAGGCGGGGACCGCCAATATCGATTTTGTCATCTTCCCCGACCGGTGGCTGGTCGCCGAAGATACCTTTCGCCCACCGTGGTACCACCGAAATATCATGGCCGAATTCATGGGGCTCATCTATGGCCAATACGACGCCAAAGAAGAGGGGTTTCGCCCCGGTGGTATGAGTCTCCACAACACGATGCTGCCCCATGGGCCCGATGCCGATGCATTTGAGAAAGCGTCCCGCGCTGATCTGGAACCGCAGAAGCTCGAGGGGACCATGGCGTTTATGTTTGAGACCCGGCTTCCGCAGTTGTTGACCGAATACTCCGCCGGCCTCGATACGATGCAGCGGGATTACACCGATTGCTGGTCGGGGCTCAAAAAGCGATTCGACGGCACTCCCGAGGGAAATTGGGAGTAAAGGGTTTGGGTTAGCAGCATTCTAATGGGTCGATTCGCTGGTCGCTTCTGGTGATTCGGGGAGCAGAAACTGACGGGCCACCATCTCGCCGAGGCTGTGGAAGAAGGGAAAACTCAATTCGTCGTACTCGTATTGGTCGTCGTTGAGTCGCTGGTTTTCGTTGACGTAGACCACGGCGGTCAAAAATAGGGATCGGTCGGTCTCCACGTCATTGACGTAGGCGTTCTCGACATGG
>SKPJ01000243.1 GCA_007119595.1 Myxococcales bacterium | reverse complement strand
TGTGATGCAGAAATTGGTTCACCTCTTCGCGCTCATCATGCAGAAGACGATGAATCTCTCCGGCGCCGAGAGCACCTCGGCGGCGGCCAATATCTTCGTGGGGCAGACCGAAGCCCCGCTGGTGATCAAGCCCTTCGTCAAGGATATGACCCAATCGGAGCTGATGGTGGTCATGACCGGTGGTTTCGCCACCGTCGCCGGCGGGGTGCTCGCCATTTATGTCGGAATGCTCGACGCCACCTTCCCCGATATCGCGGGACATCTCATCGCGGCCTCCGTAATGAGCGCGCCGGCTGCACTGGTGGTCGCTAAAATCATGTATCCCGAAACGGGCTCCCCGGTCACCATGGGAAGCTTGGAGGTCCAGGATATAAAACAGGACGTCAACGTCCTCGACGCCGCCAGCCGAGGTGCCGCCGAGGGCCTAAAATTGGCGCTCAACGTGGGGGCAATGCTTCTGGCGTTTATCGCTTTGATCGCCATGGTCAACTACCTCATCGGCCTTCCCAGCCTGTTGTACAACCAGAGCGTCCTCGCAGACCTCGCCAAAGAGTATGTCGAACAGGGATTGACCATTCCCGATGGCTGCGCCCCCGAGATGGTGATGGACGAGGACGTCTACGGCTGTGTAGCCCAGATGCAGGGAGCCGTCTCGTCGGCGGCCTCCGAGAGTTGGATCGCCCCCATGATCACCATGCAGGATATCTTCGGGTGGGTCTTCTGGCCCTTTGCCTTCATCATGGGCGTTCCCGTCGACGACTGCTTTACCATTGCCCAATTGCTCGGGGAGAAGATGGTCATCAACGAATTGGTGGCCTACGCCAGCCTGCAGCAGATTTTGCTGGACCCGGAGGTCGTCCTCTCCGAGCGCTCGATCATCATCGCTACCTACGCCCTGTGCGGCTTCGCCAACTTCGGCTCCATCGGTATTCAACTCGGTGGCATCGGCGGCATCGCACCGAGCCGAAAACAGGATCTTGCGAAAATCGCGCTCCGTGCGATGATCGGAGGCACCATTGCCGCATTTATGACCGGAACCATTGCCGGAATTCTTGTTTGATATGGATTGATAGGTGCTGTCCAACGTCAGGATGCCCCTGGCGATCAGCACCGTGCTCTTTGGAGTCACCGTGACACATCCCACCGAGACCTCTGATCTTTTCAGCCAAGCCCAGGCGACGGCGAGCCTTTTGCGAAACACCGTCGATACACCGCCCCGGGTGGCCATGATCCTGGGCAGCGGACTCGGCGCCCTGGCCGATGAACTCGTCGACCCCACGACCATCGACTACCGCGATATCCCCGGTTTTCCGGTCTCCGGCATCGAGGGTCACGCCGGGTGTCTGGTCTTTGGTGAACTCGAGGGCGTCGACGTGGTGGTCATGAAGGGCCGCGCCCATTACTACGAGGGATGGTCGATGAAAGAGGTCACCTTTCCGATCCGCGCCTTCTCCCTGCTCGGAGTCGATCATCTGGTGGTCACCAACTCCGCCGGCGGCGCCGATCCCGATTATATTCCCGGGGACCTGATGATCATCTCCGATCATCTCAATCTCACCGGAGACAATCCTCTACGGGGCCCCAACGAAAGCGACTTCGGTCCCCGTTTTCCGGATATGACCGACCCCTACGATAGCGAGCTTCGGGAGTTGATGCACCAAGTGGCCGCCGATCTCGACGTCTCCATCAAAGAGGGAGTCTACGCCGGGATGGCGGGCCCGACCTACGAGACGCCCGCCGAGGTGGCCATGGTACGACAGGGAGGAGGCGACGCCGTCGGCATGTCCACCGTCCCGGAGGTCATCGTCGCCAACCACTGTGGAATAAAGGTCGCCGGCGTCAGTTGCATCACCAATATGGCCGCCGGGTTGAGCGACCAAAAGCTGTCCCACAGCGAGGTCAAAGAGACAGCCGACCGGGTGCGCGAGACCTTCGTCGGCGTGATCCGAAATTTCGTCGCCGCCCTATCCCAACGGCTGTAACGGCGACGTCCCAACGGCCATGCGAACCCAAAGGCAGGTCCTCATGAGCGAGCCATTCGACGATACTCACGGCATCGAAGCCGCCACCTGGAGCCAGTTGGCAGACGCCGCGCTGAAGGTCCGCCAACGAGCCCACGTTCCCTATTCCGAATTTCCCGTCGGCGCCGCCGTACTGACGGACTCCCACGAAATCTTTACGGGCTGCAACGTCGAGGTCGCATCCATCGGCGCCACGGTCTGCGCCGAACGGACCGCCATCGGGTGTGCGATCAGCGAAGGTCACTCCAAGTTTTTGGCGCTCAGCGTGGTCACCGGCGTCGAGCCCCCGTCGGCCCCCTGCGGTATCTGCCGCCAGGTCCTCGCCGAGTTTTGTGAAGACCTACCCATTTTACTGGTTCATCCCGCCGGAACCTATCGTTTCACCACCCTTGACGCTCTACTTCCAATGCGCTTTTCAGGCCTCGATTTTCTCGACGATTCCCAGAGCAAATCATAGTACTTCGAAAGCAAAACGGGTTCGATTGTTCCCCATTTCCCCTCGGAAGCGGTCTGATCTACAATGAACGCGCGTAGTTATCGCCTCCACTTCGTATCAGGCGTGTCGCAGTGTCGATTCTACCCCTAGATTTGGGCCCTTTTAGACTTCTCTCCCTGATGGGTAAGGGAGGCATGGGTGAGGTGTTTCGCGGCGTTCATCGAGAGCGCAATTTTCCGGTTGCCCTCAAGATCATGAACGCCGAGCGGGCCCAACATCCCGAGTTTCGCCATGCTCTTCGCCAGGAGATCCGGGCCGTCGCCCGGCTTTATCACCCCGGTGTCATTATGGTCTTCGACTCCGGCGAGGTGCCGGAGGCCCTGGAGCACGAGACCAAGGGGCGCTACGTCGCCGACTCCTCGTGGTTCGCCATGGAGTTGGCTTCCTACAGCCTGGAAGATCTGGACCGCTCGACCCTCGATTGGTGGCACGTGCGCAATATCTTCGTGCGCATCCTGGACGCCTTGTCCCACTCTCATGCTCGAGGCGTCATTCACCGCGACTTAAAGCCCGGCAATGTGCTTTTCGTCCAGGGCCCGGACGGACGTCAACTGAAGTTGACGGATTTTGGATTGGCCCATGCACTCGACGAAACCCCGGCGCAGGAGTCACTGGGCCAGAAAATAACGGGCACCCCGCGCTTTATGTCGCCGGAGCAAATCACCGGCCAGTGGCGCGACCACGGTCCGTGGACCGACCTATACGCCCTCGGTTGTATGGCCTATTGGCTGGTCGATGGACAGCCCCCGCACCGCGGCGATAGCACCGACGAGATTCTGGAGAGCCACCTCGACAATCCCCTGCCTCCACTGCACGCACCTTTTGACGTACCACGGGAATTCGGAGCCTGGTTGGGGAGGCTGTTGGCGAAAAATCCAGCCGATCGCTTTCAGCGAAGCGCCGATGCCGCCCGCGCCCTCTTCAAACTCGGCGATCCCCCCGGCCAGTCGCGCCCTGACGACCATCCCCGGCTGTCCTTTCACAATAGCCTCGACGAACAGGTCACCCCCGATTTATCGGATACCGATATGGGGATGACCGAGATCATCAGCGACGTATTGGCCTCCCCATCGGTGCCGGAGTTGCAGGCGTTGGAGCGTCCGCGATACACGCCCACCCACCAGGATGCGCCGGAGCATTTCAAGATCCCCCAGAGCTGGCATCGACGCCAACCGCCCCCCTTGTCGACGGAGCTCATCGGCGTCGGGCTCGGGCTCTTCGGGCTGCGCGAGATTCCCTTCGTCGACCGCGACGACGAACGGGACCAAATCTGGGCGGCTCTACGCCGGGTCGGCCGCACAAGTTCACCGCATATCGTATTTCTCAAAGGAGCGACGGGCACCGGAAAATCACGCCTCGCCGCCTGGACCTGCGAGCGGGCTCATGAAGTGGGAGCCGCCACCCCGCTGCGCGCCTCCCACGGCCCGATGGGCGGTGCCCATGAAGGCCTGGCAGCGATGTTCGCCAACCACCTGCGATGTTCCGAGCTGGACCGCGAAGATATCTTGGAGCGTATCCGGCACAGCCTTCACGATCGCTCCCTGGATCCCGATGCACTCCACGATTGCCTGGCGATGAGCGAGATCGTCGCGCCGGCAGTGCTCGATGATTACCGCGAGGAAAACGCACGAATTCGCTTTCACACCCCCGAGGAGCGCCACGCTGTCATCTTTCGATTCTTGAAGCGACTCGGCCGGCGGCGGCCCATCATTTTGCTGCTCGACGACCTACAATGGGGCAACGAAACGCTCAACGCTCTGGAATATCTGGTGGAGACCGCCGATACCCGGCGACTGCCGCTGTTGGTGATCGGCACCGTGCAGACCGACGCCCTGGTCGACCGGCCGGTAGCCCGCGAAAAGATCGAACAACTGTCGGCAGATGCACATACGGAGACCATCCCGGTGGGCTCGCTTCCGCCGGACGAACACCGCCTGCTCATCAACCGCATGCTGGGATTGGAGAAAGACCTGGTCGAGCAGGTCGCCGAGCGCACCGGTGGCAATCCCCTCTACGCCGTCCAACTGGTCGACGACTGGGTCGAGCGCGGCGTATTGGAGCTCGGGAGCACCGGATTTCGGCTCCGCGAGGGCGAAGAAGCACCGCTTCCAGCCGATCTCCAGGAGTTGTTTCGCGACCGGCTGGCAACGCTGGTGCGACAGGATCTGGATGCCCCCGCCGGCAACGCCCTGCAGGCTCTGGAGCTGGCGGCGGCGCTCGGAACGGATGTAAAACGCGTGGAGTGGTCGACGGTGTGCAAACAGTGCGCAGTTCAGCTTCCCCTGCTCGTACTCGATTCCATGGTCGCCAACGACCTGGCCACCCTGATGGACGGCGGGTGGAGTTTTACTCATCAGGCCTTTCGCGACACTCTTTTGCACAACGCCGAAACACAGGGACGCCTCGAAGGCCACCACCTCCAATGTGCAAAGGCGCTGCGCCAACTCTATCCCGAACAACACCCCGGACTACCTCGACGCCTGGGACGACACCTGCTCAAGGCCAATCGGCCCGCCGATGCCCTCCAGCCGGTACTCAACGCCGGCGCCCAGTGCCGTATTCGCTGTGATTTCGAGCTCGAAGAAGCCTTTTATCGTGAATATGAAGAGCTCCTCGGCGAACTCGACGTACCGGCCAACGACCGGCGCCGGGCGCTGGGCTTGATCGAGCGGGCAAAATCGAAGATTCGACGCGAGGAATTGAGCGCGGCCGACGAGTTGCTGGAGCGCGCAGAGCGTATGGCCCGCATCGTCGGCGACCGCGATCTGCTGGCAGACACCCTGCTGCAGCGGGCCATCGTCGCCAACGATTGTGGCCATCTTCCCGACGGCATGCGCATCATCAAAGAAGCCCACAAGCTCTACGAAGAGCTCGGCGATACCAACGGACGCGCCCAGGCCTATTTGACGCTCGCCGATTTGCATTATTGGGCCGGCGACTACCACGACGCCGAAAAGGCCTACCGAAAGGCCCAACGGCTCTTCGATCGCATCGACCAACCCCTGGACTTGGCCCGCGTCGAAAAGGCACTGGGATCACTCTATACCAGTCTGGAGGATACCGAGCGGGCCCAGGAGATCTTTCAAGACGCCCGCCAGGTCTTCGAAGAACACGGCGACCTCACCGAGGTCGCATACTGTCTCAACAACCTCGGCGAGACCTACCGATTGGAGCAGCGACTCGGCGAAGCTGAAGAAGCCTATCAGGAGGCCCTCGACATCCTCAGCCGTATCGGCATCGGCGACGACGCCATCATCATGATGAATCTCGGCATGGTCCGGCTGGCCCAGAACCGCGTCGAGGATGCCGACCCCTTGTTTCGGCGTGTTCTGGAGCTTTTGGCCGGCTCCCAACGCCGCGGCTACATCGGTCTCGCCCACCTGGCCCGGCTGCCCGCCACCGCCCACCATCGACAGTGGAAACAGTGGGACTTTCACCTCGCCGAGGCCCGCCACCTATTGACCGCCACCGGCCTGGTGGACGCCGACCTGGCACGACTGGCCCGCGACGCCGGTGAACGAGCGCTTAAGGCCGACGAGATCGACCGCGCCCGCGAGGCCCTTTTGTTGGCCCGTACCCAGTGGCTGAGCATGGGCCGCCAGGATCAAGCCGCTGCCATCGATCGGATCATGCCCCCACAATAATCCCCCGTCGATCGCCGGCGAAGAATTCACCTCCCTCATCGACTTGAAAATCGGGGCCCGGTGCCTTTGTTTCTACGAAGCCACGCTCCATCTTCTGTGGGCGCCGGTGTCTGAAATGGGAAATGGCTTCACTGAGATCTGGCACCGACGAGATGATCGCAGCAGGCCGTGCGTTTCATCTCGTTTCATGTAGATGATTTCCCGTGTAAGGGGGGACCGATGGCCGAAACCGATATCGAATCCACATCCAAGCCACTTCATCTGGCGGTCATCGGTGGTGGAATCGCCGGTTGTGCTGCCGCCTCCTGGGCCGCCGCTCACGGCGCCCGGGTAACCCTGTTCAACGCCGGACTCCCGCTGGGCGGTAGTTGCATCCACGTCGGAACCTTTCCCGCCCGATTGTTGATGAGTGCCGCCACGGACCATCACCGGTCGCTGCACCCCCGATTCGACGGCATTCAAACCAACGCCGAGACTCCGGATTGGAAATCGCTTCAAGCAATGCGTCGTCAGCGAAGCGACGAGCTGCGCGGGCACTACCAACAATTTTTCAGCGAACATCCCAATGTGGAATTGGTCCACGGACGAGCCACCTTCAGTGACCAAGAAACAATCTACGGTGATCATCGCCATTTCAAACCGGACCGCGTCCTGCTGACCCCGGGCTCTCACTCTCTTTGGCCCGATATTTCGGGGATCCAGGACGTCACTCCTCTGACTTTTAGAACCCTCGGAGAGCTTTCAAAGCTGCCCGAGAGCATTGTTCTTTTGGAGAGCAACGACGTCGCCATCGCCTACGCCCAGCTCTTGACCCGCCTGGGCAGTCAGGTGACGATCTTGACGCGCCGCCCCCGGCTTCTTCAGGAAGAACACGGACCCGATATCGAGTCCGCCATGACCCAACTCGTGGAGGACGACGGCATCGGGGTTGCAACCGATGTCGAGCTCACCGAGGTGTCTTCCCACGGCGACGGTGTGCGCTTGGTTGGAACTCGTTCCAGTCATCCCGCTCATTGGGACGCCGAGTCCTATTTGGTCGTCGATCACCGCCAACCGCGCATCGAGGAGTTGGGGCTCGACAGGGCCAACGTGGAATTGACCGAACAGGGGTTTATCGTCATCGATGAGACCTTGCAGACCACGAATCCTCGGATCTTCGCCGCCGGCGATGCCATCGGTCGAAATAGTCACGCCTACGCCGAGGCCTACGACGCCATTCTCGCCGCCCGCAACGCAATTTTGCCCTCCCGCACCGCCGGCCATAGCACAGCCATCCCATTTACCATCTACTCCGATCCCCAATTTGCAGGGGTCGGCTGGAACGAAGTGCTGGCCAAACGCAGCGGTTTCGAAACCGACGCCTCGACCTATCCCTTGGAACATCTCCCCGCAGCCCACGCTCTGGGCTGCACTCGGGGATTTATCAAATTGATCCGTGATCGGCGCTCCGATCACCTCGTCGGCGCTCGTATCCTCGCCCCTCACGCCTCGGAGTTGATCATGGAGTTGGCCCTGGCCGTGCGGTACGGGCTGACCATCTCCGAGTTGGCCACCATGATCCATCCCCCCATATCCCTCGGTGAAGCCATCGCTCGGGCCGCCCGCGCCTTTATCGAATCCTGATGAACTGATTGCCAATTACCGTATCCAGGGAGGCCTTTCATGAATGCTCTACCACCCATTTTCCATCACCTGCCGGCGGTTTTGACGATAAGTGCTTTTGCCTTCTTCGGATGTGGCTCGTCGGGTTCCGAGGACAGCGATTCTGATCCTCCGTCGTGCATCACCATCGAGAATAGTACTGAAATCGAGGGCGATACGACCCTCGACAGCGATTGCTACACCATTGAGGCCATATTGAGCATCGACCATGGGACCCTCTCCGTCTCCGGAGGCACGACCTTGCATTTCAGCAACGGTAGTGGACTGTCCGTGCAGGGAGCGGCTCGCCTACAGGTGATCGGTGACACCGACCAGCCCGTCGTGCTGCGCGGTACGGAAGGCGAACGCGGCCTCTGGCGTGGCATCTATATCGACAGCCCGGGACCGCACCAGCTCGAAGGGCTCCAACTCCAAGACGCTGGTGGCGACAACTGGGCCGGACAACCCCACCTGACCCGCGGGGGCATCGTCGTCGGAAGCGATAGCACGGAGCTGCAGATCATGGATTCCCATTTTCGAAACAACGAATATGCGGCCATCACTACCGCCACACCGGACGCCACCATCGAAGTATCGAGGAGTCGATTTGAGGACAATGACTTTCCCCTTCGGTTCCACGCCAATCACCTCAGCGGAATCGACGGCGACAACCACTTTGTCGACAACCGCACAAATGCAGTCCTCGTCCACACAGATGAGCCTGTCCTGCGACAGTCTACATGGGCCGCGTTAGACGCTCCCTACACCTTTGACGAGATCGTCCAAATAAAGAATCTGGTAACTATTGAACCTGGAACCACGCTGTCTTTTCGGCGCAATACCGGTCTCGATATCGATGGCGGAAGCTTGCGCGTCGATGCCTCCAATGCCCAACCGGTCCGGTTTGTCGGTGTTCACGACACCCCTGGTTCCTGGCGTGGGATTCGATTTCGAAACACTCCTCCCGCGGGTAATCAACTCACCCATATCGAGATTCACCACGCCGGAAGCGAGCGCTGGGTACAGGACTGGGGAAACTCCCAGGCCGCCATTTTGGTCGACCAGGACGGATTTCTCGATCTCAACGACGCGCTGATCGCCGACAGTGATTACCACGCCATCAGCGTTCGCGACGCACTGCTGGTCGGATGCGAAGCCCTTCGCTTCGAAAACAACCATCGACACAGCGTCCACTCCTATGAGGACGACGAGTCCTGCTACGACTGAGAAGCTGTCAGATAAGTCCACCATCGGCATTCGTAGGCTGATTTTTCGGTGCTGTTTGCGCTCAATCCTGGTGTCGATACCATCCCTGGTATCGGTCGATGGCAGATGCCATTGCACCATGGCTTATTGGCTCACCGACGGAAACCGATCCCCCCATTGTCGCAATTCCTGTTATTTTCATCCCAAATTCGCTACCTATGGTTGTTCAGGCATTGGCGATCTGAACACACCACCATAGGAATGGATGATGAAACTGGCAAAACTTGCACTGATACTCGGAATGACGGCCCTTCTGGTGGCCTGCGGCGATGACGAACCATCCGGTGACGATGACAACGCTGAACCGGAGTCCGAGGTCAACTCCAACGACGAACAGAGTCCGGACGACAACGACTCGGCAAATAACGACTCCGTCAATAACGACACGTCGAATAACGACTCGGCCAACAATGACACGTCGAATAACGACTCCGTCAACAATGACGAACCGACGGGCTACGACGGCCCGACTTACCACGACGATATTCAGCCGATGATGGAGGCCAATTGTGTCGGCTGTCACGTGCCCGATTCGATCGCTCCCTTTGCGCTTCAGACCTACGAACAAGTAAAGGAGACCGCCCTCGCCTCTCATCTCACCATGGTTGAGGGGACCATGCCTCCCTGGCCCCCCGCTGACGATTGCGGGGAATTCCAGGGTCATCGCGGTGTCACTGCCGAAGAGGTCGATCTCTTCAAAGAGTGGATCGACGAGGGATATGTCGAAGGAGAAGCCGATGACAGCACCGATGGCCAGCCCGACTCCGGCCTGACCACATTGGATGACGAACCCGACCTGACCGTGGATTGGGGCTTTGATTACACCCCATCACCGCCGGGAGACGACGGGATCGACGACTATCGCTGCTTTGTCATCGAACCCGATATCGACGAAGACAAATTCGTCAATCTCGTCCACACCCGTCCCGGCAATGCCGAGATCGTTCACCACATGATCGCCTATATGGCGCCAGCGTCGCAATCCGACCACATCGACAGTCTGCTCGCGGAGGATGATCGACCGGGCTACGAATGCTTTGGCGGACCCGGATTCTCCGATGCTGAGATGCTCACCGGATGGGCGCCCGGCGCACTGCCCATGCCTTACGAAGACGGCCACGGCGTCCGCATTGCCGAGGACTCCCAGATCATCGTTCAGATGCATTACAACACCGTCAACGACCCCGATGGCTCGGATCGCACCGAATTTGATCTCTTCTTCGTCGACGAAGAAGAATATCCCGATCCCACGGAACTGGTAATTGTTCCCCTGGGAGCCTACGACCTCTTCGTCGAAGCCGGTGATTCCGAAGGCGAGGCCTACGCCGAAGGCCCGACGATCCCCCTCGATATTACCCTCCACGGCATCGCTCCTCATATGCATCTGCTCGGCACGGATATCTATGTCGACGCCGATACCGGCAATGGCGAGATGTGTCTTATCGACGTTCCGGACTGGGATTTCGATTGGCAGGGATTTTACCTATACGAAGAACCGATTGAATTGGCCTCGCCTGTTACCACACACTTGACTTGTGGCTTCGACAACTCCGCAAGTAACCAACCCCCAGGCCGTACTCCAGAAGACGTATACTGGGGTGACGGCACCTATGACGAGATGTGTCTGGTCTACTTCATAATCGATCGACCACCGGGTATGTGAGCAAACCCGAGGCTACTCGGATGCAGCTCGTGCCACGTCCCCTTTCGCCTGTCGCACTGAGCGCTACGAAATCCCCGCGGAACCGATGGAGATATCGGGTCAACCCCAACCGTCGAATTCGATGATTGGGCGGGGACTCTTTCGAATGTCTACAGGAACGATATGTGTGCACTACGGAACACGATTCACCCATTACCAAAAGCAGCAATGGCGCTGGCACTTTCGTATATTGCATTCGGCGCAGGATGCGATCCGGAGGTACCTCATCGCGCATCCGGTCCAGATCGTGTGGAGGCGATCTTCGACCCCGATACCGGGGAGATTCCCCTTCCCAACGACGTGGCCATGGAAAACGGACGCCTCCCCGGCATACCGGGCGCCGACCCGGAATCTCCGCAAGGGGCACTGTCCAACTATATGCGACAACTGCGCGGATGGCCGAAAAACACGGGGATAGAGATTCCCTTTAGCGGGGCGCTCGACGAGGAGTCCATCGACGACGATGCCGTGCGCCTATATCGCATTATCGACGAAGAACAACTCCAGCGTGCTCCCGTCGCATCTCTTCACTACGACTCCCCGGAGGATGCCGAAAAGTCGACCATCGAAGTGATCCCCGCCGAGTCTCCACAACCGGGAGAACAATACGCCATCGCTGTGACCGGCGATTTAATGGGCGCGAATGGCGCACCGGTAGCGGCAGCGCTACCACTATTTTTTGCCGCATCCCGCTCCGCCCTGGTAGACGACCAGGGACGGCCGACTCTGGAGATTTTTGAAGATGATCCGGAGACCGCAGTCTCGCTGGAGGGACTGCGTCAATTTCTCGCTCCACTCTTCGATGCCATCGAGGAAGGGGTCGGTGAAGAGGAGGGAATCGATCGCGATGATCTGGCGACGGTATTTCGCTGGACATGGATGCCTGAAACGATGCTGTCTCTCAATCCCGACGAGGCGAAAATCCCGATTCCCCATACGGCGGCTCTCGACGACGACGGCACCTTTCCCGACCAGGCCGTCTGCCACCTCGACGAGGATTCGGCACAGGGCGATTTCGACCGCTATCTGGCGAACCTCGCCGGATGGCCGGACTCGGTTCCGATTACCATTCCCCTTAGCCAACCCGTCGACGCCACATCAATCGGTGACGGCGACGTCCAAGTCTGGGAAAACGACGGCACCGGCTGGGAGCGCATGGAGATCGCCAGCGTTACCTATCGCGACACCGACGTCGACATCTGCACAGGCGAGGAATCATCGGTTCATCTGCTCGATGTGGAACTCGCCGAGTCAATGCAAAACCAGAGTGATTATTTCGGCTTCGTCAAACGGGATATTCTCCCCGGTGAGAAACCACTGGTGCCGGAATTGCCCATGTTGCTTGCTATCCAACCCTACGATCTGGTGGATGAAAACGGCGCCTCGACCCTGGATTTGGTGGACGATGAAACTGCCGCAGCCTTGCAGGGTCTGCGAGACATCATCTCGCCAGCAGTGGAATTCATCGATCAACAACTGGGACTGAGCCACGAGGAGCTCGCCGGCGTCTGGAGCTGGTATACCTGGAATGACGCCTTCGCCGTCTTCGACCCGGAGAGCGCAATTCCCTTTCCCAATGCAGCCCTCATCGGCGACGACGACACCGTACAACTGCCGGTGCCCGACGGCGCCGACCCGCTCATGCAGGGACTTATCGAATCGCTGAACCGACGAACTCGATTTTCCGCCATCGCTCCTGGCTGGGTTCCCACCGAGGGGGAACTCGACCCGAGCAGCATCGACTTCGACGCCTTCCGGCTCATCAACCTGGGTACGTTGGGCTTTCTCGACGAACAGGAATTGCAGCTTCGCGTCGAACCTCAACTCGACCGTCTGGTCTACGAACCGGTCACGCCGCTGGGCATGCGCCAGATGCACGTCGGGATGATCACCGAGCAGGCCCGCGGCACCAACGGCCGCCCCATCCAGCCCACACCGGCATTTTTGTTTTTGCGCGGTCAGCACCCGGTCTACGAGGATGGCCACAGTACGGTCGACGTCCTCGACGACCAGACCGCCCAACAGCTCGAGGATGCCCGTCAAATCTTTCAATTTATCTTCGACCTCGCCGAGCAGACCGCCAATCTCGAACGCAGTGAATTGGCGACCGCCTGGGCGTTTACCGTCGAGGACGCCGCCCTTCCGCTTCGCCAATATCGCGCACTGGTCCACGACGCTCTCGACGCTCGCCCCCAGGTTCGAGCAATGCGCCATTGCGAGGTCGAACCACCTTGTGGAGCGCCGGGAAGCAGTCCCCACCAACAGACCGTCGGCGCAGAACTCGAGGACCCCAACAATCCGGGACATATGGTCCCCATGGACAATATCCAGGCCGTCAATACGGGCGGACAATTTGCGTCCATCGAGGTCGATGTCGAAAACCGATCAGTCAGCGAAGGCGACGAACAAATCGGCATCTCCGTCTACCTTCCCGAAAGCGGCCAGTCCGAAGGCACCTGTGTGCCCCCCTTTGATGTGGCGATCGCACAGCACGGACTGCGCGGAGACCGGTGGCAAAGTGGTCTATCGCTGGCCAATGATTTGGCAGCTTATCCAAACTGTATGGCCACGGTGGCGATGGATTTTCCCCTCCACGGCGGTCGTACCCCCGGGAGCGCATCGCCGCACCCCGAACAGACGCCATCCTCATCGGGGGATGGTTTTTTGAGCGCCGATCTCATCGCCAGCCAGGAGTATTTTCTGCAGAGCGTGGTCGATCTCTTCACCCTCGTTCGGGTCATTCAGGGTGACCAACCAAATACAAGTGGTCTCGACGATCTCTTCGAGGGGATGGACACCGGAGGTTCGCTACTGGACTCCATATTTAGCGACCGCATCGGCTACGTCGGCATGAGCCTTGGAGGTATCTCCGGGGTCCCCTTTGCCGCCCTGGAACCCACAGTGGAAACCGTCGCCATCAGCAGTAGTGGCGGGCGCTTATCGTGGTTGCTCGAGGGTGACGACGACGGGCCCTCCGAGATCGGCGCTCCGATTTTGGAATTACTGGAACAGGGAACGGGTATCGAACGGGGAACTCCGGAGTTTTTCCAGGCCATGGCCTTCGTTCAGTGGTTTTCCGACTGGGTCGATCCCATCGCCTTTGCTCCAGCGGCCACCAACGACCATGAAAACACCCTGGTCTATGTCCCGGAAGACGATGACTTCGAATCCGGCGAATCCGTGGAGCCCCCGCAATTTCTCATTCAGATGGCGGAAGACGACCGCGTCATCGTCAACCGCGGGACCCGGTCATTGGCCCGGGCACTCGGTGTGAGCCTTGATGACACCACCTTCTCCGATGTTCCTCATTCCTTTATCGGCATCACCGAACCCGGCGCCGATGGCTTCGCCGCCGGACAATGCGCCCGACGGCAGGCCGCCGCCTGGCTTCACAGTGGCATGACCGGCACGGCTCAATTACCGGGTCATCTATCGGCCACCGAGTGCTACTGATTCACGCATATCACTGACTCACGGGTCTGGATACGGCGGAACGGAAGCCGTGACTTCATATTCGAAATAGGCATCGGCCTCGGTTTCAACGTGGATATAAACGCTCCACGAATACCCGCTGTATACCGAGGTATTCTCCGGCTTGATAACCCACCCGTAACGACCGTCATCGAGCTCTTTTTCAAAATAGCAATTGTGGTCGCTCTCCCCACATTTTTCCAACTCATTGGAGGTCTCCCGCGTTATCCGCACCGATACATTGGGACCATCGAGCGGACAAATATCGTCGACGGGATCGACCCGGATAAATGCCGGAAAGGTATCGTTGACGCAGCGCTGCAGCGGGAGCCGAAATCGATGATGTCGCTCCGGACAGGCCTGAACCTTCCAGGAAATCTCGTCGAAGGACTCAAACCCCTCGCTCAAATCACCGGTAGTGCCGGTGCAACCGACCTCGTCCATGCCATCCGGAAGTAGTGTCAACGTCCCTCCGCCCTGCAACTCCCCTTGTCCGCTTGTACAGCTATACGCTCCCGACTCGGAGAACAAACAGGCCGTATCTTCCGCCCCGTTGCGATCCTCTGAGGAATCATTACCGGCATCGACATCGCCGTTTGAATCAGCATCATCTGTGTTCTCGGCGTTGAGAGCTACAGTCGACCCCGTGTCATTTCCGCCCTCGTTCTGAGCAACCGACGTATCTCCGTTACTTTTTTCTTCCAGATCATCAACGTCGGCATTGCCCACGTCTTCCGCCGCCACACAGACCTGTTCCACACAGACCTCGCCGGAAAAACAATCTTCTGTGGACGCACAGGACTCTCCTGCCGATCCCGAACAGCCTGCAGCCACCGACCAGATCCCCGCCGCGAATACAATACCTGTCACCATTATCCAGTGTTTCATCTTCGCTTCCCGGCCTTCGAGTCCACCATCTTCTGCTCTCGTCGCACACCAAGGTATCCCCCGTGCTGCCGGCACGTCCAGAGCGTGTCGAAACATCATCGTAAGGTTCGGCCTTCGGCTACGCAGCCGAATAGCGAAAAGTTCGGATTACCCCGGCCAAGACATCTGTGGGTTTGCATAGATTCAACGGAGCGAAACCATTACGCTAAGCGCGGTGCTCCAGGTGAGATCGTCGGCACATAAAGGCCAATAAAATGCTGCAGTGGCTCCAATCGGTACGCAAATTTTTTCAGATTAAAATCTGTCTTTCCGTCGTAATTTGGATATTCGTCTTCACCACAGGCTGTAGTTACGACCATCCACTGTCGGAGGTCACCTGTAGCGACGATGCTCAATGCCAGGGCGAGACACGCTGTCAGGAGGGTTATTGCGTCACCGTTGCCTCCCCAGTTGCCGGGGACACCGGGGGTAGTGTGGACATCAATGACAGCGACTCAGGTCCCACCGACGCCGATATCGACAATGCAGATATTGACACTGCAGATGTCGCTGTCGACACAGCAATGATATGTGAGAGCCCGAAAATGGAGTGCCAGGGCCAATGCGTCGACATAATGAACCACGACGATCATTGCGGCCAATGTGACAACCCATGTACGACCCATCCAGCGGAAGCCACCGCCACATGTCACGATGGCGAATGCATCGTCCAATGTCCGAACTCCCGAAAATTTTGCGAGAATGACGACGTACAGGAATGCATTGACCCCATGAGCGATTCCGAGCACTGCGGAGCGTGCGCAAACTCCTGTGACGACGGTTTCCACTGCACCGATGGTGAGTGTCATCCCCTACCCTGTTGGGACGCCGGTGCCCCTTTCGGTGGAGGCGACGGTACAGCCGACGATCCTCACACCATCTGTACAGCCCAACATCTAGAAATGGTGGCCACCGATGGCTTCACAGATGATCATTTTTTGCTCTACGACGATATCGATCTACAGGGGACTCTCGTCGCCCCCCTCGGCGAAGATGATTTCAACGGTCATTTCGATGGAAACGATCATACGATCCGAAACTTCGCCATCCAACATGACGGCGATGACGTCGGACTCTTCGGCGTCATCGGCGACGATGGCGTCGTTGTGGACCTCCACCTCACCGATGGCGATATCAACGGGGAGGAACGCGTCGGCGGTTTGGCCGGTTTGCATCGTGGCATCATTGATGGATGTTCTTTCGATGGAACCGTCCGTGGCCAAGCCCACGTAGGCGGCCTGGTCGGAGAAATGGCTGACGGTCAAATTACCGGCTCCAATGCGTCGGCCTATGTCAGTAGCAGTGGCTTGCGAGTCGGCGGACTGGTGGGTGAAGTCACGGCGGGAACCATCGAGTCCTCCCACGCAACAGGAGATGTCCAGGGTGACGTTGGTTCTGTGGGTGGTCTCATCGGTCGAATCGATTCCGACGATGGCTTGGCTACCGACTGTTTTGCCACCGGGGATGTGGACGGGGATCGCCATGTTGGTGGTCTCGTGGGTACGCACCGCGGTGAGATCACCGATTGCTTCGCCGAAGGAGATATAACCGGCACATCGGATCGGGTCGGCGGGCTCGTCGGAGCAAATAGAGGTGCGATCTCCAAGTCCTCGGCGCGCGGGACAGTCTCGGCAGGTGGCCCCGATGTCGGTGGTTTCGTCGGGCAAAACCACGGCGACATCTGGAGCTCATCGGCACGAGGCGATGTTTTCGGCGATGGCGAACAGCGCTTCGGCGGATTTGTCGGCGACCACAACGCCGGCACTCAAATACGAACATCCTTTGCCACCGGTAACGTCGAGACATCCTCGAGTATTCGCGTCGGTGGCTTTGCCGGATTGGTCAGCCAGGGCGCACACATCGTCGATTCCTACTCCACCGGTGACGTCAGTTCATCTGGCGGAGAGGAGATCGGCGGCTTCGTAGGACTCATCGGAAGCTTCAACGGCGGTGGAAGCATTGAGACGTCCTATACCTCGGGGCACGTCGACGCACCAAACCAAAACAGAGTGCGTGGATTCGGATTCAACACGGGATATACTCGCGTGGAATATTGCTATTGGAACTCCGAGGGTGCCAGTGTCGGCGACAATCACTCCATCGCCCTCAATGACGAGGCATTCTCCAATCAGAGTAGCTTTATTGGGTTCGACTTCGAGCACATCTGGGAGATGTCCGACGAGCGCCCCAAACTACAGGGGCTCAATGAAGAGGAATGAACAACCGGACGGTGAGCATCTCGTCCCAGCGCTCATCGAGCCCATGCTCTAAATCGTACAAGTGTCACCTACTGGTCGGTCTCGGCAGCGGCCGAAAAATAGTCTCGACACCACTGCGTTTCGTGGTGATCGATGGCCTCTGGGTCCGGAGTTGAATCGGGCTGTGCTTTGAGCCGCAATTGCTCGAGCGTGCGACAGTCCCGGTAGCTGACGACGGGAATATCATTGCGAATCAACAGCGCGGCAGCCACTCCCACCCCTTGCTGATAGCTGGGAGGTTCGTCGTAGCGGCAACCGTCGAAGATTACCTGCGTTCCGCAGGCTGCACTCATATCGGTCAGATATGCCCACTCCACCTGGTGTTCCTTTGCAAACTCCACCATCGCCTCCGCACCGGCGACCATGGCCTCCGTCAAATCCTCGCCGTGTTCATCGAGCACCCGCGCCTCGCCGTCGAGCACATCAAAACCATCGCCGCCATGAATATCGGGCATCGTCCGCGGAACCCCCATCTTGAATGCCTCCGGACAAAACCCCACCCGGTGTAGCCGCGGCGATTTCAGCCACTCCGGATGCCCCTCGCCCATCCCATAGTCCGTGCCGTCTACACCTACCTTTTCTCCCAACATGCACGCACTAAATAACACCCGCCACGGCTCTTCCTTGCTCGGAGCCCGCAGCGATTCGACGACTTCTGGATGATCTACCAATTTCATATTCAGACTCCTCATTCGTTGGCAATATACTGGACACATGACAACTGAATGCCGGCAACGGCGAGATGATCGATGACAGCGTTCGAGTCGATCCGAGCGCAATCGTCGCATCGCTACTTCGAGTGAGCACCAACCGAACGATGCCATCACCAGCCGGCGGGACATTGATTTGACGTATATCGCGTCCCGTTTAACCACGTCGATAAAATTGCACCATATACCATACAATCTCATATGCTCCCCCGGTGGGCAATTCGAAGTATCGCCCCCCAGCTACAACGAAGACACCACGCACATTGTCGTTTGCTTCGCTGCCAAAGGCGCATCGAGAATACCGAATACCGAATTCCGACCCGAATTCCGACCGAGGTATCGACCTGAATTCCGACCGACCCGAATTCCGACCGAGGTATCCGCATCAGCCCCAGAATATGCGCCGATCTGCCATTTGTTGTGTCGAT
>SKPJ01000007.1 GCA_007119595.1 Myxococcales bacterium | reverse complement strand
TGCCACCGGACTCGATGGTGAACTCGCGCAATCCGATGCCGTGGGCTGCATTGGCACCGAGAGCCAGATGGCGAAGGGCCCATTGCCGGGCATTGACGCACTCGACGAAGGCCGCCGAATAAAGGTCGACCAGCTCGGCAGCGCCGATCGATGCCCCATCAAAACGCATCTCCAAAAGATCTGTATCGATGAAAAACGCGATCGAAGTCGCCCCCAGCAGTTGGGCGGCCTTGACGAATTCCAGCACGTAGTAGTGGGGGTTGGGGAGCTGGAAGTTGCGCAACTTCTGACGGGCCCGCTCTTCATCGAGGCGAAACGCGCCTCGCGTCACTGCATCGCCAACTTGGAGATCCTCAATCAGCATGGACCGCTTCTCCAGGGCTTCGCAATTTCACGGCTCGACTCCACAATTGGTCATCTCCAAGGGCAAAGAGACTCTCCAAAACCGCCACCGCCGCCCATTGTGGCTTTTGCCGGGCCATTTCCACATAGGGGCGAATCAATGGCGCATCGGCGTTGATGAGCAATGTATGTCCCTTGTGCATGCAATCGGCAAAATCTCCACAATCGGGCCTTCGCCACAGGGCATCTGCGATCACTCCTTTCTGGGTTGGAACTACGAGGGCGTCCATTCCCACCAATTGCGCGGGAAGGACGTCGTCGCCGACCAGCAATAGCTCGTCGATCTCTCGCTCGGTCCCGGCGAGCAATCTCTCGATGGATCGCTGCAGGGCCCGGGCGGTAGTGCTGCGTCGCCCCCGCAAAAACGGCAGGGCCAGGTATTTCTCTTCAACGATCTCCACGTCGCCATCGAAGAGCTGCTCCAACGCTCGCCGTAGACCGTCACCGCCGAGCAGCACGTCTTGTTGATCGGTCTCGAATACCCTCGCCAATTCGCCTTGTTTGAGGTCTGTGATCTGCAGTTGGTCTCGCCGAAGAAGCCGACGTACCTGCCGGTGACTCAGCGTCTCGCCCTCATTTGTCCGAAAGATTTCTCTTCTTCGCCAGGAGCGAGAAAAAGACTGTCCGCATTTCAAATAGTGGGCCAGATATTGGTAGTGGGTCTCCAATTGCTCCTCCGATCCAGCACTCCCCGCCAGGTCCTCCAACCTGTCGATGAGCAGCTTCGGCAACGTCTCTTCGGCCAGCTCCCGCAACAGCGCCGTGGCCTTTGAGAAGTGGCGATCTTCGAGGACCTGGTCCCTCGAAAGGGTATGTTCCAGATATCGGGAATCGATCTTGAAACAGGCCCACGGCCAGGGACTGCCGGTCTCCTCCCGAAGCGTCAGGCCCCGATTATAATATCCGGACCGGCTATGGGCCTGCATCGAAAACCCCATGACGATCTCCGTACCCTCCACCTGATAGGTAGTGGTGAGCTCGGAGTCGATGGTCATCTCCTCCCGGATGTCTCGACCTTCAAACCAGATCGGCACCCCTGCGTATTTGCACCATGTCTGGAGGGTCTGTTTTAGATCGCGCTTTATTTTTTCAAAGCTGTCCCGGCTCATCGGCTTGTAGATGCGCACCCAGGTCCCTTCGGTCGGATAGTCCAGCTCGAAGAGTTCGTAGGTTCGGTCGCTGGAGAATAAGACCCGCCAGTACTCCCCCTGTCTTCCGGTGTCGATGGCAACGGCCTCGGGCTCGATGGCAAAGACCGATACAAATCCGATGCCGAAGCGGCCGATCTTGGTAAAATCGTCATCTTTGTGGGAGCTGAAGAGGCGGACCAGCTTCCCCTCGATGATCCGACGGGTCATCCCCTCGCCCCAGTCGCGAAAGGAGAGCACCGCCACAGGTTCATCGCCCTGTACATCAAGGCGAGCATCCACCTCGATTTCGCCGGTGCCAGCGTCGATAGAGTTTTGCACCAACTCCCGAACGAAAGCCATCGGATCGGCGAATTGATAAACCAACTCGTCGATGATGGCCGGCATGTCGATTTCGCGCAGAGACATCGTGGATCTCCGTGCCCCATTTCAGTCAACGGACTCCGGAGATGAATCCCGGGTCTTGTTCCTCATCGGGCACATCGTCTTTGAGCCAGCAATAGGCGGAGACACCCTCGAAGGTGGGGCGCCGATAGGTAAAGGCCTCACATCGGGGATCGTCGAAGCAAGCCTCGCGGCAGATTCGGGGGTCGCCGACGTTCATCTCGATTTCGGCAAAGTCGGAGCCCGGACGCCTCACTCCGACCTCCAAACCCTCCAAGCTCGCCGCCGGTTGTTCCTCCGCAGATTGGGCATCGAATTCGCCATAGACCACATCTCTTTGGGAGTAGTTGTAAAAACCGAATCGACCGGGCTCGAAGGCAACCGGGGAATCGGCGGCGTCGAGCCGAAAGATCTCCTCGCCGCCGATGATGATGACGATCTCCTCGGAGGTATAGGTCAACTCGAAGGGATAATAGGTGCGATGACGCCATCCCCGGCCGTGTTCGAAGTGAGTATCGAGCACTCGATGCACATCCGTCTCCGCATGACCCCACAACAATTCACCGTAGTCCGAGGAGGTCACCTGGCCATCGAGATGAGATAAGACGAAGCCCTCGGGGCCGAAATGTCCTCCCGATATCTCTTGATCATAGCCCTTCCAGGAGAGAACGAAGGTATCGTAGATATCCTCGTCGTGTCCTTCTTCATCGATCGGGGACTGATAGCCGAAGACGAAGCCGATAAAATCGTCATCGGAGCTGGTATCGACCTGAAAGGTCCCCCGGATCGTGACATCGTGATAGTCCTGCTCGCTGACGTAAAAGGTGGGATCTCCATTGACGGTCTGGATGACCCAGCGCCCGTCCTCGGAGACGTTCCAGGTCCCATTGGAGAGATCTCCCTGTTGGGTCCACCCATCGAGAAAGATGGGCATCACCATCTCCAATTCTTCGTCGGGGTCCCGGTCGGTGTGGGAGTCGGCCAGTGAATCACTCCCCGTACAGGCCACGTCGATGACACAGCCCCGATAGGCGGCTTCATTTTCGATGCCCGCCTCGGTGCAGACCGTTTCGGCGTGTTGGCGATCGTCCTCTGGCAGTTCAGCGATCTCGGTGGGACGAGCGGGAAAGGTCTCGTCCTTAAAGGTCGAATAGCTCTCGCCATCCAGATAATCAAAGAGGCTTTCATCGGGGTCGACCCGCCAGGAGTGACCGAATTCATAGGTCAAATCGAGCCATGCCACGGGATGCTCGAAGGGCTCTCCAGCGCGGGGCCGAATATCATCGCCGGGATCGCCGTTGAAATTTCCGAGAAGACCCTGGACCTGACCCTTTCGATGGTCCGGAAGGGCCACCTCCAGATCGAGTAGATAGGCGTCGGATGCGGAGGACCATCGCGACGTCATGCGAAGTCCCTCGCCGGTCGGCCAATAGACCTCGTAGCGATTCGATGAGAGCTTTTCGATACTGCCCCCACCGGAAAAGGTGAGAACTCCCCCGGGTAGATTCGCTGGCTCTCCATCGATTCGCAGCGTCGACTGCTGACCGGCATAAAAGGCCACGCGAGCATCACCAATCCGCATCGCCACCGCCGTATTGATGCCCACGTCGGGGCAATTGCCCTCCATCGGTTCCTGTCGGGTCTGAATCTGAAATGGTGCTCCTGCGGTGGACTCCACGAGCACGAACTCGCCGGCGCCGTGAAAATCAAAGGCCAGCCCGTCAAAGGTATCAAAATGGGGATCGCCACCACTTCGTGCATCATGTCGGCCGGTCATGAAATCAGCGGCTGTTTCATGATCACTTTCCACTCCCGTCACTACTTCGAATATTCCACTGACTCCGGCGAAGAGCCCATCCATGATGGTTTCACTATTATTCTCCACAAAGCTCTCGATCATATTGTCGATGACCACATAGGCGGCGACGCTTCCGGCGAATACCAATATTGCACCGCCCCCGGTGGCGCCGACGAGGCCGGCGCCGATGGCGGCGGTCGTCATAGCGGCACCAAAGCCCAGTGCGCTAACTACATCATCAATCGTCAGCGCGAGATTCAGCCATCTTTCTGCTTCCTCGACGTGGCATGAGGCTTGTTGACGCTGACTCAGATCATCGCCTTTGGCCTCCGGGCACATCGCTTGGACCTGCTGCGTCAATTCCTCTTCGGCGATATTGATGCCCGCCGCCCGACACAGGCGTATGTGGGCATCGGCTCCCAGCAATAGTTCTACGTCGTTAGCCACGGATCGAAGTCGATTCCAGTCGGAGTTGGACGTAAGCCCGTCGCCAATATGCTCGTCGACCCAGTCGCCGATGATATTCTGGCCGATGCGTTCTCCACCTTCGCCGATGATCTCGAGTGTTTCGAAGACCCGGCCATCTGTCATTTGTACGAGATCCGACGTCTCGGGCTCCCAGTCTTCGCCCGGCTCGACCTCCACGGCCAACATCTGCATCTTCGGTTCTTCGTCTCCTTCCCTGACGACCGTCCACTGGATGAGTTCAACGTCACCTGCCCGATCGATGACCTCGATCCAGAGACGTCCCCGCCCCATTTCCCGGGCCCGCAATACCTGCTCTACCGGGGCCTCCAGTTGCTCTTCTTGTGCTTCTTCGTCGTCGAAGTCCTCCTCTTGTGCTTCTTCGTCGTCGGAGTCCTCCTCTTGTGCTTCTTCGTCGTCGGAGTCCTCCTCTTGTGCTTCTTCGTCGTCGGAGTCCTCACCTTCTGTGTCTTGTACGTCGCGAGTAATGACTCGCCACTCCTTTAGGCCCCCGGTATTCATGTCGATATCGGCCTCGGTATCAACCTCCACGCGACCCATCGGTTCGCCGAGTTGATCGGCTAGATCGACAGAGACGTGGGTCTCCTGCAGGGAGAAATCATAGCGGTAGATGCCGGTCTTCTCCGAGACCTCTTCTGCGGGAGCGATTTCGGCGGTGATCGGCTCTTCACAGGCCTCTTCTTCCAATGACTCGATACCCGGCGCAGCATTTTGCTGTTCGTCATTGGCCTCGTCGTCGTCGGCCGCTTGTTCGCACGATGCCATCAAGGCCAAGCTGACCAACAACACTGTGAGACAGACGGTGCGCAAGGGCGATTTCCAGAGCGAAATGTTGTGCATTGCGATCTCCTAAACTTCACAGAGCAGGTGCCAAAAAGTCATCGACGGCACATTCAATAATTATTGAGATTCCACCAGTACACGGATGCGGTGGGCCTGTGTGCCACTCCACACCAATTCCAGGCGATGTTGTTCCTCGTCGATCAGGATTTGATCTTGGGGGGAGCGAAGTCCCCGAAGACCAGCGCCGGCCTCATAACTGGTCTCGTCGGCACCCAGTGAGGCATCGGTATCCGACAGTACATCTTCATCGACAATGACTCCCGCGATGGGCTGCGCAAAGCGCACGGCTCCGGCGTAGAGGTGAGCGGGATTTTCGGGAGTGCGGCGAACGAGCTGGTAGCTCGTTACCTCCGTGCCGGAACCAATCGAGGTGGAACTCAACTCGCCATCGGCGGTGTAGGTGCCGGGCTGTGACAGGTCGACGTCGACACTATCTTGAAGCGCCATCGAGGACTGCTCCTCGAATAGGGCGATACTGGGCTCGGCGCTGGGACTGCAATCGAGGGCAGCCCCTTCGGTGACCAACTCCTCGGGCGTCTGGGTCAGGCGTACGGCTCGTTCCACCATCAGATCGTGGCGACCCGGGGGTTGGGAGGCGACTGGGGCCGGGATATCCTTGGATGCCTCCGCCTGAGCATCATCGTCGAAACAGACCACGTCGATGATGCAGGCGTCGAGAATATGACCGTCGGTGATCCCCTCGTCGAGACAGGTCTGTTCGGCCTCTTGGACCCGGTCCGGAGGTAGATTACTCACCGTCGTCGGTTCCGAGGGAAAGTCGTCGAT
>SKPJ01000111.1 GCA_007119595.1 Myxococcales bacterium | reverse complement strand
TTCTCGCGATCGAAAACCTTCAAACTCCGTCACGTCCCCATTCTGCGCGCCCCCTCGGCTGATACGGATCGAGTGAGCAGCAGGGGGGGACCACGCACAATAGCGCCCGGTTTTTGACCCCACGGGGGTCGAAACCGCTCCAGAACGCCTTGCCCCCCCTGCTCTACTGTGTTTGCGGGACTACCGAGTTCGACCGAGAGACGCTCATCAGCCTAGGAACACTACCTCATGTGCGTATCGGTTGGTTTTCGCTGGCCACTGGTAGTCTGGGGTCCCGTAGCCGATGGCGAAGAGTCG
Source organism: Myxococcales bacterium (assembly GCA_007119595.1). Taxonomy (GTDB): domain Bacteria; phylum Myxococcota_A; class Bradymonadia; order Bradymonadales; family Bradymonadaceae; genus SLJM01. Next base: position 5,562 of record SKPJ01000111.1, on the reverse strand, counting down.
GGGCTCGTCATTGGTAGCTGGCTTGCATCGTATCGGGGCACATCGCTTCAGTTGTGCAGTTTCGCAGGGAAATCGCACACCTGTGGCGCCGTGCCCCCACCGCTGTCGCATGGTTTCAAAGCGGTCGCAGAATGCCCGTTAGAAGAATAGGCCGATGCGCTTCCCTCGGTCATTTGTCGGTTTGGTTATTCCTTCCCGAAAGTATGTCCCGGGCGGCAATGGTGAACAGACGTGGCTCATCCGTGGCTCGTGGACTATAACTTATTTTACGCCACGAGCAGATCCATTTCACTCCTTTCGAGGGCTAACTGCGACTAACCAAATGCTACGAAGGTCAAGAAAATATGGCACTGCAAAACTCTTATAATGGTTCGCCGAGGCTCTTTCTGTTTTATTGCTCCATTGTGGCCACTGCCATATTCGTCATCGCCTGTAGCAGTGATGAGGATTCCCCAGCGGTCTTCGACGATGCGGGGGGGCTAGATAGTCACGAAGAGGTCGGGGTGGATGTCGAATTTGATACCAGCGGTGATCTCGACGTCAGCGGTGATCCCGACACTGGCGAAGAGCCCGACATCGGAGATGATCCCGACACTGGCGAAGTGCCCGACAGCGGAGGTGATCCCGACACTGGCGAAGAGCCCGACATCGGAGATGATCCCGATACCGGAGAAGATCCCGATGCGGGCTACGAAATCGATTTCACTCACTACGTGCGACCCGATGGTGGAGATGCCGAACAGTGCACGGGAGAAGCCGATGCTCCCTATCCGGGGAGTGGAATGGACCAGGACTGTGCCTGGAAGCACCCCTTTATCGCATTTCCTCCCGGACAACAGCCTCGTATCGAGGGAGGAGATACACTCCATGTAGCGTCCGGATCTTATATGATGGGCGTCGGCGCACCGGGGGCCAACAATTGCTCGGAAGAATCGAGCGGAAGCTGTTTTATGTCTGCCGTTCCAAGCGGCCCGTCGGCCTCGGAGCCAACTCGTATTCTCGGCGAAGGGTTTTATGACGGTTGTACGAACGCACCGAAATTATGGGGCACCGATGGTGCCTCGCTGGTGATGAACCTGCGCGGAAGTTCTCATGTGGAGATAGCCTGCTTTGAAATCACCGACCGAGAAGCCTGTGCAGTTTGGCATTGCAACGAAGAGTGTGATGGAACGATTGCTCCATGCGAATCGGGAGGCCAATGGGCAGATACGGGATTGTCGGGCAGGGATTCTACTGACGTGTTGCTACGAGACCTCAATATCCACGGAATGGGCCAGCGTGGAATCAATGCTGGGCGCATCGGCGACTGGACGCTAGAACGTGTCATCCTGCGAGCAAACGGTTGGTCTGGCTGGGATGGAAGTATCGGCGACGACAGCGCCAACAGCGGTGAGATCATCTTTCGGGAAAGTGAAATCTCCTGGAACGGATGCATCGAAGAATATCCCGGCCCCGATGTCTTTGGATGTTGGGGACAAATCGGTGGGGGTTGGGGCGATGGACTCGGTACCGCAAGCACCGGGGGACATTGGATCTTTGAAGACTCCAGAGTCAATCATAACACCTCCGACGGCATTGATTTGCTGTATCTCAGCGATGGCGGTGAAGTCACCATCAGACGCACCCACACCGAGGGAAATGCGGGCAACCAGATCAAGTCGTCGCGAAGCACATGGATTGAAAATTCCGTGGTCGTCAGCAACTGCACCTACTTCGAAGACCACGGCAATATGTACGACTTCGATCACTGCCGGGCCAATGGAGACGCCATATACGTAGGACTCGGCAATTCCGCACAGACGACCCTGGTAAATAACACCATCACCGGCGAGGGCGGCTGTCTGGTCAGTAGCGGCAGCGCCGATCAGGACTCATCGATTCACTTCGCCAACAATCTGATGATTGGACACCTCATGTTCGATGGGACCGACCGCCAGAGTTGCGCTTTTTATGATTCGTCTGGCAATGCACAGGTGGAGTGGACGAATAATCTCGTCTACGAAGTGCGAAATAATGCCTGTCCAGGCGACAGCATATGTGATCAGTCGCCCATGATTACTGATTCGTCTCTTTTCGGTTTCGAACCTATCCCGTTGGAGAACAGCCCTCTGATTGACGCCGCCGATGCCGCGTTGGCACCGGACCTTGATTTTCGAGGGTATCCTCGATTCGTCGGTGAAGGGCCCGATATCGGCGCGCTCGAATACGGAGCCACTCCATGAATCAGATGCCGCGAGAGCTGACTGACTACAAGAACTGACGGAGCACACAAACTGACCGAGAGCAACGCAAGAGTCGGTTTGCCACGGATTTAACTCCAGACGACGTCCTGACCATGCGCACCAAACTGGGCGACGACGCAGTGCTTGCCGCAGTCTGCTGGACCATTAGTCGAGGCTGATACTGCTCGCGGTTCCACAGGCGGTCTCCTCTCCGTCGTCACAGCGAGCATGGTAAAAATTGCGGATCTCGTCGACCGCCTCGCAGGCGGAGTCCTCCCCGGCATGACACGACGCGTCGAGAAACCGGCAGGCCCCGGCCTGGCCTCGCCTCGAACAATCACCTCGTCGCCCCTTTCTACTTCCACCGCACTTTCCTCGACAGCGACCTTCTCAGTCGTCTCGGAAACTTCAGAACCCACTGTGGTTTCCGGAGGCGTCTTTTGCACATCGCCTGGTGGCGAAGTGGTACAGCCTGCCGCTGCGATAGCTAGGCATAGCACGAATATACTCCGTCCATTGTGTATGGGTATCTCCCTGATAAATCATCATACAGCGCCGACGCCGCCAGGCCCGAATCCAGGTCGACCGGTCCTTTCTCGGCGACGAGGCGCAAAAAGTGTATAATTCGAATTTTCACGACAGGGCAACCATTTTCCGGGCAACCTCCACTCATTTTCTGGACAACTTCCATGAATTACGACGTCGTCATCGTTGGCGCCGGTCATAACGGACTCGTCGCCGCCACCTTCCTCGCACGAGCCGGCCTCTCTGTTCTGGTTCTGGAACAAGCCGACCAGGCCGGCGGTGCCGTGCGCACAGAGAATCCCTTTGAGAAGGCGCCACGAGTGGGGCAGTCCACTGGAGCCTATCTTCTGGGTCTAATGCCACCGGAGTTGATCGAGAAGTTGGGCGTTTCCATTCCCACGATCCGCCGCGATCCCCACTACTTTTTGCCAGGCCTCGACGATCGCTACCTGCTGCTCGGTTCGGACCAGGACGAGGCAAAACGCCAGTTTATCGACTTCTTCTCCGAGGCCGACTTTCACGCCTATCAGGCGCTCCACGAGGAATTGGCCGCCATGCGAGAAGATGTCGCCCCGACCTGGCTTCAAACACCTCTTTCTATCGAGGAGACGTCCGAACGCTATCTGCGCCCGTCACTGCAGCAGACCTTCGTGGAACTGTGCCGAGGCTCCGTGGGCGATTACTTGAGCCGCTTTGATTTCAACCATGATCTCATCCCGGCGATGTACGCCGTCACCGACGCCTTCTCCGGCTCCGTTGGCGGTTGGGAGACGCCGGGGAGCGGAATGAACTTTTTCGTTCACAATATGTGCCGCCTCACAGGCGCCGAAGGCACCTGGATGGTCGTGCGGGGAGGCATGGGTACCGTGACCTCCCGCCTGGCCGGTGCGGCGCGCCGGGCGGGGGCACAGATTCGGCTATCATCGCCTGTCGTCGCCATCGAGTCTTCGCAGGGAACGGTCACGGGCGTTGCCCTGGAAGATGGCTCCACCGTCTCTGCCGAGATAGTGGTCAGCAACGCCGATCCCTTCCACACCCGCCAGCTCGTGGGACGTGATCGCCTCCAACGGGCGGAGAACGAAAAGCTCGACCGGCTCTTCCGGCATGGAACGACGCTGAAGGTAAACCTCTGTCTTACAGACCTCCCGGAGTTTCGATGCCTCCCCGGGCGCCAGGGCCAGCACCACGGCACGATCCACCTTCTGCCCCAGGGCGAGGACGTGCTGGAGGCCATCAACGAGGCGCACCGCCAGGCCATGTCTGGCCAACTGGCCAGCTTCCCCACCATCGAGTGGTATATTCAGACGCCTGTCGATCCTTCCCTCTCCGACGAGCAAGGACGCCACAGCTCGGCTCTCTTCGTGCAGTGGGTCCCCTACGAGATCGAGGGGTCCTCCTGGGAAGAGGAGGCCGAGGACTACGCGCGGCATCTGCTCTCCATCTGCGACCGCTTCGCCCCGGGCACCTCGGATCTCGTGGAAGACATGTTCATCCTCCCGCCCCCATCAATTGAAGCGCATTTCGGCATCACCGCCGGGCATATCCACCACGTGGACAATATCTTCGGCTTTTCAGACCGGCCCCCCTACGCAACTAGCATCCAGGGGCTTTACTCCTGTAGCGCCGGCTGCCATCCGGCCGGCTCCGTCATCGGGGCCGCCGGCCACAACGCCGCCATGAAGGTACTCAGCGATTGTGAGTGATTCTGTTGGGGTAACTATTGGGGCAAGAAAAGAGCTCGCTGCCATCTACGAAACCCCTCATCCCACATCGTCGTTCGAGACAAGCACGCACACCCCTGGCTGAGCTGGATAGAGCGCCGGATTTCGAATCCGTAGGTCGCAGGTTCGAATCCTGCCGGGCGCGCTTTTTTTACAGAACAAAAAAAACAGAAGACAGAGGGCGGAGAATGATCGAGATGTTCTGACTTCCGACCCCCATTGGAACCTTGCCTGGGTACGTCTATGCGCTTACACCAAGCGTATTCGCTTGTGTCAAAATCCCTTATGACGTCCTTCAATGACCATGTCCTCCCACCTTAGAGAACAACTCAATTCCGAGAAATGGGGCCACAAAATCCGGGATCTGCGACAGGAAAACCGGTGGTCCCAGAGTGATCTGGCCGACAGACTCGGCGTCCACCCCCAGACGATCAGTGACATCGAGCGCGGTCGAAATCAGATGACGCTGGAACGCCTCAATCGCGTCCTAGAGGCACTTGGATACCGGGCTTTGGTGGAGTTGAGTCCGGTTGACGAAAGTACACGGGCTGACTGGGGGCCGATTGCCTCGAACAAACCCGCGATCCGACGGCGAATCCGTGTTGCACGACGACTTGTCGAAGAACTGGCCGATCACCTTTACACGCACTACGAGATCGACGACGCCTACTGTTTTGGCTCTCTGGGCGAACAAGGAAGCACCAATTTCCAGGCCAGTTCCGATCTCGATCTCTTGGTTCGTGGATTGGAGGCATCGAATCTCTTCGAAGCCGAAACCATGCTTGAAATCGAGGTCGTCGAATCCTCTCCGGAATACGAAGACTTTTCCTTCGACGTCGTCCGGACCGAGGATGTAGATCTCGATCCCGAAGAGTTGGTAGCCGATGGTCGTGCCGTGCTTTTGCCAAAGCCTGAGTGATGTCGACGAAAGACCAACAGTTTATCGATGCGATCACCGCCCATCTCGAAAAAATCGAGACGGAACACGATCGCTTTGGCGAATTGATGGATGGGCGCGACCTCCGAGAAGGTCCCTTCGACTGGAGGCACACCGAAAATGTCGCCAATCGCCTCCACAATTTTTATATGGGCGT
>SKPJ01000587.1 GCA_007119595.1 Myxococcales bacterium | reverse complement strand
GGGAAGCGACGGCGGCGGCGCCTGCTGCAGTTGTTAGTGTGGTGAAGTTAACTCATAAGCATGCCGCTTCCACGGCATCATCCATTTCCTGCAGCCAGGCTTCGGCAGCTTCATCACCTTCGATGAGTGCTTCGCAATCCGTCGCTTCGTCGCCGAAAGCCAAGAGGTCGCATTCCTGGACCGCATTGTTCCACTCCTCTGAACACTGGCCTTCCGCTTCGTCGATGGCGTCATGACAACTGTCGGCCGCATCGATATTCGCCTGGTCGCACTCCAACAGGTCGTTGACCGACGCCGGTGGGTCATCGAGCTCGTCTGCTTCAGCCTGAATACAGCTCGCCAAGGTAGAGACCTCATCGTCTGAAGAGATGAAATCGCTCTCCTCGATGCATTCTTCGGCGCTGGCGAAACCGAAGTCGTCGTAGCTGCACTCGCATTGGTAGATGAAATACTTGGTGTTGTACGACATCATGTCCGTGAAGAAGTCCGCGAACATGCCCTCAGCGCTGGGAGTGTCGTTGTTGGGTTCGTCGTTATTGGGCTCGTCGTTGTTGGGTTCGTCTTTGTTGGGTTCGTCGTTATTGGGTTCGTCGTTGTTGGGTTCGTCGTTATTCGGCTCGTCGTTGTTGGGTTCGTCGTTATTTTCGACTTGGTTGGGGGCATCGTTCTCCTGGTCGTCGTCGTCCTCGACGCAGGCGGTGAGTGCCAGAAGAAGTGCAGCAACTAATGCAAAAATTTTAAGCTTCATGTCCTGTCTCCATTTGTTGGGTGTGATCCTGAAATTTTACGCTCAACCATTTCACGGTCTGTAACAGATGCATTCAACTCGAGAGCTGACTGCGTCGTGCTGATGTGACGCACCCCACCACAAAGACATTCAATAATTGTTTGAATCGATATGGTCGATGCTTCCAAGACGTTCGTTCGATGAAGGCGTGAAATTCCAGGATCGAATTCACTACGGGTTCAATATTTCTGTCGACGAAAACCATCATCGACAGCCCGACACTCATGGCATTGGTTACTCAATCTTACATCAGGTTTCAAACGCCACAGGAACTGATCTCAGGACTTCTGACCGAGCTCTCTCGTATCCGGGCTCCCGAATCACTCACAGTGGTGGTTCGCCGTCAGGGTAAAATAAAGAGAGGTTGCCCAGTGCCTTCTCCGGGCAGCCTCCTTCGGTGATTTACTTGTCGTCGATGGACCACGACAAATTGCGTTTGAGAATGAGTTTAGTCAAACACCACATCTATGGGGTAGATTCCGGAGACCGGGTCGTCAGTGAGCCGTGTGCCTTCACAGGTGCTCAGGTCTGTTGAAGAACGAGATGGATCGGTGCACAGATAGACATCGTAGGCGTCATCACCGGTTTGGGCATTGTGCTCATCCGGGTCTACGACACAGACGGGTCCGTATTCACCGACCCAGATGGTGTGGTCTTCATTAAGGGCGATGGTGTCGTCGTCGTCGCGGAATTGAACGGTCACCCAGCCGTCGCAGCCGAGAGCTGCGACATATTGTTCCGTGAAGTTCGTATCAACGGTTCCACCATCTAGGTGCTCTACATCGGGCTCACGGGGCGGGCATTCGGCAGCGTAGGGCAGTGAGTTTCCGTCGAGAATTTCTGTGATGTCACCGAACGCAGCGTTGTCACCGATCTGGTGGTCGACGTACGTACCGTAGGCGAGGATATCACCGCTGCTCTGGTCGGTGAGTTCGACATACATCAATTTTGCACCAGCGGTGGGATATCCCAGCGTTTCGTCGGTGCAGCGATCCGCATCGACTAATTCAGTTTCATCCTGGATGAGGACGGTCACGTAGGGCACGTACTCGCCCGCAACGCATTGGCCGGCGTCGGTGTCACAGAATTCGTCGTAGCGCGGGCAATCCTCTTGGGTGTCGCAGGTCTGTCCCATGGGCATCTCTATGCAAACCATCGGAGGCTCGTCACTCAGCGGGTTGTCTGCGCAGGTCTCTAGACCAATCTCACAGTCGGCGTGGTCGTCGCAGGGCTGTTGGTCCAGGGGTTGACAGATCCGCTCGGCACCACCGGCACCACCGTCGGGGCGCACCAGGCAGAAATCGCCGTCGCAGTCCATGTCATTTTCGCAGGTCTCGACGCAGGATCCGAAAACGCAGATACTGTCGTCGCATTCTTCGTCTACTTCGCAGGCTTCGCCGTCGTTGGGCTGGTCGTTATTGGGCTGGTTGTTACTGGGCCGGAGGTCATTGGGCTGGTCGTTATTGGGCTGGTCGTTATTGGGCTGGTCGTTATTGGGCTGGTCGTTATTGGGCTGGTCGTTATTGGGTTGGTCGTTATTTTCGGCGACCTGAAACGGCTCATCATTATTTTGGTTTACCGTTTCCCCTTCATCTTCGCCGCACGCGGCGAGCGCCAGGATCAGTGCAGCGAGTAGTGCGAAAATCTTGTTCTCCATCTCATAACTCCAGTAATTTGTTTGTTATCGAGAAATTTTAGAGCTGGTCTGAGAACTCTATCAAAGATTAGCTGCGGCCGACCAGATCTTGCCAAGCGATGTCGGTGCTGCCGGAGAGGCGAATGCGGCGCATGCCGAGATCGAGGATGAGCAGCAGCAGGGCGAGGCCGGCGAAGAAGGGCCAGAGATGGCGCCGGTAGCGTACCTCTTCACCCTCGGGGTCGAAGAGCTGCTCCGTCGTGGGATCGATGGTGCCATTGGCCACTTCGACGGCCTGTTCGACCAGGGCGGTGTTGGGTTCGGTAAACGAAAGACCTCGTGGATAGGGGTAGGCGAGGCTGTTGTGGCTGACGGCGAAGTTTTCGCCGCCCCGGGTGTGGGTGGCCGTCAATTCGTAGGAGCCGTAGGCGCCGAGTTCGAAGGTGGCCTGGTAGCGTCCGGGGGCGATTTGGTCGAGGTCGACCTGACGGGATTCGTCGTCGGGATCGGTGATCTGGAGTGTCGACTCCAGGTCGTTGATGAACCGATCGTCGGGACCGATGGCGTCGACGACGACCCGACCTCGGTCCTGGACGATCTCAGTGCGCATCGGCAAATGATCTCGATCATCGGTGCGCATGGTATCGCGGATGAGCTGAGCCCAGAGCTGGGGATAACCGGACCAGCGGACCCAATTTGCGCCCCATCGATTTTTGATATCAGAGGTAAAGGCGACGGTTTGCCCCATGCCTACTCGCCGGCGCGCCAAAAGCGGATCGCCATCGTCGGTTGTCAAAAGGACTTCTGCTTCTGGACGGGGCGTCGTGGATACATATCCCATCAAGTACGGAGCTTGCTCCCAGTCGATGCCACGCATGAATTGGGCGCGCCCCGTGACCTGCGCTTGAATCGGCTCTTCGATCAGCGCCGATTGAGAGACGGCACGGGTTTCATCGATGAATATCTGGGGAACGGCGTAGGGCTGGCTGGTGAAGTAAAAACGCCCGTTTCCGGCGTCGGCGACCCGTCGCATCATCGATGTTTCGGCGCCTTGTCCAACGGCGACGGTGGTCACCGTGATATCCTCGATGCGCATGCCGGGCATGATCTCGGTGAAGATATTGTCCTCCGGCGAGATTCCGTCGGTCAACAAGATGACATGGCGTACCCGTGCCGGATTGAAGGCCATTTCTTCATAGGCCGCATCGAGGGCCCGGGCGATGTCCGTCCCACCGCGAAGCTGGATGCGATCGATCTGATTGATAATACGTGCCCGGTTGGCCACCGGTTGAATGGGCGTGATGGTGGTGACCTCGTGATCGAAGGCCAAAATCCCGATTTCGGCGTCGTCGTCGAGTTCCCGGACGGCAGCTCGCGCGGCCTCACGGGCCAACTCCATACGGCGGTGCTCCGACATCGAATTCGATCGGTCGATGACCAATAGCACGGCCAGACTCGGCGTATCGTGTTGTTCCTGGCTTTCGAAGGTCACGGGCATCAGCTCTTCGACGGGGGTCTGCTGCCAGCCGCCGGATCCGAAGGAGTCCTCCCCGCCGGTCATCACCAGACCTCCACCCATTTGGCGGACGTAATTGTCGAAGAGTGCCATTTGCGCTTCGGAAAAATCGTCGGCGTGAACATCGGATAGCAAGACGAGATCAAAGTCGTCGAGTTCGTCGGAAGTGGTCGGTACCCCACCGGGGCTTCGAGTCTCTACGTCGAAGTCCACGTCCCGAAGCGCGCGTTCCAGATAGTGTCGCGAGCGCATCTCACCCTCGACGTATAATACCCTCGGTTCACCGCGGATATGGGCGGTGTGGACGTATTGGTTGTTCTCCTCGTAGGTGTCCTGTCCGTGGACCTCCATTTCGATGACAAAGTCCCGAAATCCGGGCTCCGAAACCTCGGTCTCGAAGGATACCTCCGTGATTCCCTCGCTGACGTCCACGGTCTGGTCGTCATCGCGAAAATCGCCTTGCCAAAGGGTGAGGTCCACTGTGTCGTCATGGGTCGAGAAGATGCGCGCAGTCAGGTGAAAGGGGGCTCCAACTTCCACGCTCTCCGGGGCGTCGACGCTTTGAATCAGCACTTCCGGTGGTCGTTCGAATTCGATGGTGTGGGCGAAGAGCCGGATCCCGAAATCGGCGGCCCGGCTGACCTCCGCCAAGAAATCTCCATGGGTCTCGTTGCCGTCGGTCATCAGGACGACCCGCTTTAGGTGATCGTCGGCAAATAAACTATAGGCCATTCGCAGCGCTGCCGAGATGTCGGTGTCGTAGAGGTCTTCCTCCGATTCGGGACGTGGAATCGCGTCAAAAGTTGCGTCTGCCGTCGGCTCGACGAGATAGGGATATCCCGCAAAGGCGATGACTTGTACTTCGTCTGCTTCGTCGGCGTCTTCAACGGCGGCGTTGATGTGGACGAGTGCACTGTCGAGTGCTTCGTCGGTAAACGAGGCCGATGCATCGACGAGAAAGATGGTGGAGATTCGAGAGTCGAAGTCGGTGACCACAACCTGGACCAGTGAGGCGACGATGGCGCTGATGACCAGCGCTCGAATTCCGAGATTGATGGCCTGCTGGTAGCCCGGAAGATCGGAGAGACTAAAGCGCCGAATGATCGCCAACACCGGAAGGACAAGAAGAGCGCCGAAAAAAAGTGGAGCCAGGATCTCGAAGGTGCGTCCGCCGGCGTCGAAGGAGAGCATCTCCACACCGGGCCAAACCAGCCAATGCAAAAAAGCCCACGTTGCGCCGGCCCAGATCGCCACCAATGCGATCCAGAACAACAGTCGGGTCAAAAGCGTGCGAGAACTGATCATTTCGTCAAACGGTCCAGCGTCGGTTATAAGTGAGCCACTCGACTAAGAGCAGTAAGAGGGCGGCCAGCAACAGGCCGATCCACAATTGGCGGCGATCGAAGATCAGATCGTCGATGTCGTCGGCGACCTCGACGGTGTCGAATTCGAGGCGGCGGGGAGCGATATTGGACTCCTCGGGGTTGGCCAAATTGGCGGCTACCGAGATGGAACCACTCTCTGTTTCCAGGCGGTAAAATCCGGGGGACTCACCGTAGTACAGGGCATGGCCGCCGTGGATGGCTGCCGGTTGGCGCTCGCCGTCGGGGGTGATGATATGGGCTGATTGCACGTCGTGGTCCACTGGAATCGACCAGGTGGCACCGGTGGCAAACGAGGACAACAGATCCACGTCGTCGCGGGCAAAATAGTCGAGAATGTTGAGCACGAAGACCGGATATCCGACGCGAAGTGGGAAGTCGCTATTTCGAAGGTCGAATCCGATGGCCACCATGCGCCGTTCGTCGGTGTCCCGGGCCACGATGAGCGGACGGCCGAAGGCACTGGCCACCGAGGTATCTCGATCGGTCATGGCGAAGGTATTTGCGGCCCCGATATTGAGATCAGTCAACGTGACCCAGCGCATCAG
>SKPJ01000112.1 GCA_007119595.1 Myxococcales bacterium | reverse complement strand
CGGCATCGACCGTACCATTGCCGTTGAAATCGATTTCGGTTTCCCATTTGCAGCGGACTTCGTCCTCGGGTTGTCCGAAGCTCTCGATATAGGGCAGGGGCTGTCCAGGCCAGGCGCCCGGTGTATAGGTGCTGGGCTGCTGGATGGAGCATGGAGTGTCGACGGGAGTGCGGAGCCGGAAGTGATCGTCTCCTTCGGCGACGAGGGTGTCTTCCACGTAGTCATAGATGGCATCCGTGGCGTTGCCGATAAGTTGAAAGCACATCGTCTCCACGGAGTCGTACAGCCAGCTCTCCTCGTCGGCGAAGGTGTTGGCCAGTCCGGAGCAGGAGATGAGCTCGGTGAGCATATCGTTTAATGAAGTGACATTTTCACCGAAGATCTGGGGAAGGGCTACTTTCTCAATGGCACCGATGAGCAGGGAGCCGTAGTTGAGAGTCAGCGAATGCTGTTCGATATGAATATGACTCGAACCGGTAACGGTGGCATTGAACTGGCCGACGATGATGTCGGTGGTTCCGAGGTCGCCAGCGCCGACTTCTACTTCGGCGCAGGCTTCGGGGTCGGCGGCACCTTCGCAACCGCGACTCCATTGAAAGACGATGTCGTCCCAACGCTGATGAGCGACGTCTTCTGTGAAGTGTCCAACCGGGAGACCGTCCTCGAACTCCGGAGTTGGTTGCTCGTCAAAAAACATCGGACCGCGGATGGTGAAGGCCTGAAGCATGTCGGTGATATCGCCGGCGACTTCGATGCTATCCATGACCCATTCGGGCAAGAAGTTACCGAGTTGCTCGGCGATCAAATCGTCGAGAAACTCACGTGCAGCGTTGTAAAGGGATTGATTGCTGCGCAGATATTCAATGTCCTCCTGGATATCTTCGGGGAGCAAGTTCGCTTCAAAGATGAGGTCGATAAGACCCATTCTACCATCGCCACACCCGCTGATATCTTCGGGGCATCCCAAGATGAATTCGGCGGGACTTTCGGCGAGGGTGGAGATGATGTCGATGATCATCTGCACCGACTCGGGGAGAGCATTGGTGAGATTGAAGTCGTGGGTCATGTCATAGCGTTCCTCGATGTGAGGAAGGTGATCATTGAGAGGAACTTCGACACGTACATCGACCCCGTGCTCCACCGGAGGCGCCTCATCGTTGCATCCGTAGGCGACTTCTACTTCCTGACTTCCCACTTCCTTTTCAGCCAGACCGATGACGGTGAATTTGTCGTTGTTTTCGACCTGCGGATAGATGGAGTCGTTGATGGACCCGTCGGGAGCGACGGAGACGACCGGCAGAGCCCATTCGGCGGAGGGCCAGCCATTGCCTGCGAAGAATTGGTCCATCGCCTCATCACAGGTAATATTGGCGTCGAGCAAAAAGGGTTGGACGTGATCGGGCTCGGATTGCCCCATATGGGTGAATTCGATGATATAAGCGGCGGCGTTTTTGGGGCTGATACCGACGTTGAATTTGACGGTGTTGACGTCGTCGTCATCGAGGACTCGGACGACTACATCGAGGTTGCCCATGGCGTCTTGTGGGTTGTCTTCATCGCCGGTGCGGAGAGTGGTGGATGCGATGCCGTCGCCGTCGGTGATGGCATTGCTGGTCGTCAACTCCGCAGCACTGGCGCCACTGGTGGGAGCGGCTTCAAAGCCGATCATCGCATTTTCGATGGGACTCCCCTGCGAGGTGACCAGCCGCACGGACAGGGGCATCTCGATGCCCACAGTTGCGGTGCGAGTACAGACTGGGTCCGAGGTATCACATCCGGGATCGTTGTGGAGCAATTCACTGAACTCATCGAGTTCTTCGGGGGGCTCCGTAGGTGTGTCGCGGTTGTCGGGATCCTCGGGGTCATCCGGATCATCTGGGTCATCCGGTCCCTCGGGAGAGTTTTCCCGGGGTTCGTCATTGTTCTGGATCTCCGACGCTCCGGGGTCATCGGTGCAGCCGATGGCAAAGGCCACTGCTAATGCGACGAGTAGAGATAAATATCGAGTGGTCAATCTTGGTAGCATTCGTTCCTCCGCCTTGCGGCTCGTTGAGTCCGCATGTTCATTAATCTAGCAAGCAACCCCGTTAAATATTGTGAAGCGGGGTTTTGGGCAATTAGTTTCTATTATTGCGAGCAAATGACTCGTGCGGTGGAAAGGGGCGCCGAACAAGCACTGTGTTCGCTGTTCATATTCTGGGCTGTCAGTATAACGGGCGGGAATAGTCGGTCAAGCGAGGGCGGAAGCGGGCGCGCAATGCGGGTGATCACCGGTTGAGAAAGAAATGACGTGGATGATCAACTGGCGCCCAGCTTTGCCCATGGGAGGGGAGACTCGAAGAATTGTCGAAATTCGTCGGCCGGCAAAGGACGACTGAAAAAGTATCCTTGACCAAGGGGACAGCCCATATCCCGAAGGGCGATCCATTGGGATTCGGTTTCGATTCCCTCGGCAAGAGAGGCCATGCGAAAGTTTTTGGACATGGTGACGACGGAGCGGACAATACTGGTGTCCCGTGCATTGCCGGGAAGATCGCAGACGAAGGAACGATCGATTTTGAGTGTTTCCACGGGCAGTTGTTTTAGCCTTTCGAGCGACGAATATCCGGTGCCGAAGTCATCAATGGCAATGGAGAAACCAGCCTTTTGAAGGCGGGCGAGGATCTGGGCGGTTTCCTCGGGGTCGATGAGCATTGCCGATTCCGTCAACTCCAGCTCGATTTTCTCGGGCGGCACGCCGGCTTCGTGGACGGCCGACAGTACACAACCGACAATATCGATATGGAAGAGTTGATGGGGAGAGAGATTGAGCGAGACTTTGAGATCGAGGTCGTCGTCGATCCAGGTGCGAAGGTCGCGGCAGGCCTGATGGAGCACCCAGTCCCCCAGTGGGATGATGAGCCCCGAATCCTCGGCGACGGGAATGAACTCTCCAGGAGAAATGCGGTCGCCTTCCTCAGTGGTCCATCGCAGTAATGCTTCGGCGCCTACAATCGCACCATCTCTTAGATCGATAAGTGGCTGATAGTGGAGTGAGAATTCATCGCGATCGAGACCGCGATGAATGCGCGATTGCAGAGAAAGTCGACGCTGTTGCTGTTGGGCTAGCTCGCCGGCATAAAAGGCGAAATTTGCGGGGCCCATCTCTTTGGCATGGGCGAGTGCGCGGTGGGCGTTTTTCAAAAGGGTGCGTCCATCGTTGATGTCGGGAGTCAGCAAACCGATACCAATGGTGGTGCTCAAATAGGAGGGTTGGTCGCGCAGGGAGAAGGGGCGCCGAAACTCGGCCATGATCTTCAATGAGTAATCGCGAGCGAGCTCTTCGAGTTCAGATTGTCCAGCGTCGTCCAATTCGTCATGAGAATGGGGAGAGGAGAGTTGATCGGGAGCAAGGGGAATGAATACCACAAACTCGTCGGCCCCGATGCGGCTGAGGGTACCGTCTTCCGGGAGCGTATCCTCAATGCGGCGGGCCGTTTCAATGAGCAGGTCGTTTCCGGAGTCGTGTCCGTGGATGTCATTGATCAAGTGGAAGCGATCAAGATCGCAGTAGAGGAGAATGCCCAGGGAATCGCTCTCTGAATTACAGCACGTCTTGAGCTCTTCGAGGAGCCCCAGGCGGTTGGGGAGTCCTGTGAGCCGATCGTGGAAAGCGAGGAAGGCCAGGCGCTCTTCGGCCTGTTTTCGGGCCGTAATATCGCTTACAGAACCGGTGATGGCCAAGGGCTCGCCGTGGTCATCGCGCTCGATGCGGCCCCGGTCTTCAAACCAAAAAAAGCGGGTTCGTTCTGGGTTCCAACTCCGGTATTCGACGTGGTACCGGTCGCTGTCTTGGAGGTTTTTGTCGAGGGATTGTTGGACCCGTTCGATATCGTCTTCGTGGATCAGTGTTCGCCAGAGCTGAGGTTCTGCGAGAAATTCCTCGGCAGCGGTACCCAGGATGTGTTCCACGGAGGGACTGATGAATTCGGTGTCAAAGTCGGGAATGGACGCCGAGTACAAGATGTCAGGGACGGTGTTGACGACGTTGCGAAAGCGGGCTTCGGAGCGTCTGGCGTCCTCCAAGAGTTCATGGCGATGCATGGCGACGCCAATCTGGCGGGCAATCGATTCCAGCAGGGGAACCTGGCGGTCGTCGTAGGTCGCACGATGATGTTGGGCCCCCACAACCAGGGCGCCGCGGGTGACGCCGCGCACAGCGATCGGTACAGCGGCCAAACTCCGCACGTCGTGGGAGCCGTAAAAGGGGAGTCGTTGTTCTCTGGATTGGAAGTCCTCGAGAATTCGAGGCTCTGGGTCTTCGATGATGCGAGCCGCTAATTTTGGCATTTTCGTTGGGGAGTCATCATCGATCACGTGGTCGGGGAATCCGTATCGCCATCGATGTTCCAGGCTGGCCGACTCTTCGCTGAGGACGATCGCTCCCCCGACGTCGCTGCCGGTGAGGTCGACAGCGGAAGCAACGGCTTTCCGGCCCACCAGTTCGAGGTCCGATTCGGTGGCCAATTGTTCGATGACGGCACCGAGTCCATCGAGGTGTGCCCGGGCCATCTTGATCTCACGAAGGTCGAGATAGACGCCAACATAACCGGTCAACGTCTCATCGTTGTCGTACAGCGGTGCCAGCGTCAGGTGAATGGGAATCGGTTCGCCAGCGGCGGTGGAACGCTCCAACTCTTGAGACCACTGGCCCTGTTCACGAGCATGAGTAAGCATCTCAGCGGTCGATGTGGGATCGTCATTGGTGCATTGGAAAGGGTCGAGAGGACGACCGACGAGGGCGGTGCGTGGCTCTCCGAACAGGGTCGAGAGCGCCGGATTGGCGTCGACGATAATGCCATCGAGGTCGATGAGGGCGACGCCATTTGTCATGGTGTCGATGATGCGACCGATATGAGAGTCGCGGGCATCTAATTTTTGTTCGACATGCCGGATCTGGCTGAAGTGACGGGTGAGCAAAAAGAAGATAAATGCAGAACTCAATAGGACAAAGGCGATGCCCTTTAGTGTCTGGGCCTGGGCGCGCAACTCCGCCGGGCTGACCCATGCCTCGACGGCGGTATCGGTGAGTAAAATCCAGGCCACGGATAAGGTGAGATATCCGACGACTAAACGGCGGTTATTGATCTTGTTTTGGGCGACCGTATCAGCCGCCTTGGAGCGATCGATGTTGAGCGCCGGGAGTCGACCGGTGGCTCGGGTATCGAGGGATTGCTCGGTCTCGTTGGTCGACGGCGGTCCCTCCGGCTCGGACACCCCTGTGGAGCGGTGTTGGCTCATCGACAACTCACGATCGGCAGGATGGGAGGTGATGGTTGTTTCAACCTCGAAACTCCACAAGGGAGTAGCATTGTTTTACCAGTCATCACCGAAGTGCATCAAGGACTATACAGAGTTATGAAAGCCCGGTCTCTGATAATGAGACCGGGCTCAATTCGATACATTCGCCATCCATTCATTTCATCATGGTTGCGGCATACCGGATCCCGGATCAGTGGCATACACCAACCAATAATTTATTCCCGGGCTATGGGCCGCAGCCGTTCTTTACCGTCAACCACGGAGAGATGCAACCGCATGGTTCGATGGCGATGGATCGAATGACAATGATTGCGGCGATTTCAGGGCGGTCCCGATGCATCGTTGAACCCGGCCCTGCAGGGATGGGGCCGATACGGGGGGAGGGAGAAAGGGAGTCAGGGATCGACTGGGTTCCAGCTGACGTTGTCGATGGTGATCTGATTATCGGAATGAACGGAGCGGATCTCCAGAGAATCAGCACAGGCGATGTCGATATCGGTGACCTCGAAAGTGCGCACCTGGTCATCCTCTCCACTGAAATCGCCAAAACTCTCGGATATCGCCACAGAGT